>JBKEGM010000188.1:0-5501 GCA_046710005.1 Natrialbaceae archaeon | reverse complement strand
AAGAGGCCGGATGGCCCGAAACTGGCGGGTGGGCCAACCCCGAACCGTTCGTCTGGCCAGTCACTCGCGAAGAGGCACTGACGACCCTAGAGGACTTCGTGACCCACCGCCTCCCCGACTTCGGCCCGTACCAGGACGCGATGGTCGCCGACGAACCGACGATGAACCACGCACTCCTCTCGCCGGCACTCAACCTGGGACTGCTCCGCCCGGACGAGGTGATCGAGCGGGCCATCGCGGCCGGACAGGGGAACGACGCCGTCCCGATCAACAGCCTGGAGGGGTTCGTCCGGCAGGTCCTGGGCTGGCGGGAGTTCCTTCGCCACGTCTACCGGCGGAGGATGCCCGACCTGGCGTCGGCAAACCAGCTCGGGGCCGACTACGACCTCCCAGACGCTTACTGGACCGGGGAGACCGAAATGCGCTGTCTTCGCGACGCCGTCGAGGGGGTCCGTCGACGTGGCTACGCACACCATATCGAGCGGCTGATGGTGCTCTCCAACTTCGCACTCCTGTACGGCGTCGAACCGAGGCAGTTGAACGAGTGGTTTCACGCTGGCTTCGTCGACGCCTTCCACTGGGTGACGACGCCGAACGTGATCGAGATGGGGCTCTACGGTGCCGGCGTCTTCGCCTCGAAACCGTACGCCGCATCGGCAAACTACATCCACCGGATGAGCGATTTCTGTGGGGACTGCCGATACGATCACGGGGAAACAACCGGCGAGGATGCCTGCCCGTTCAACGCCCTGTATTGGGACTTCCTGGATCGCAACGAAACCCAACTCAGATCGACGGGCAGAATGGGCTTGGTCTATAGTCACCTCGACGGCAAAACCGACGCCGAACTGGCGACGATTCGGAGCCGAGCAGACGAGATTCGCCAGCAGATCGACCAGTGACAGTCAGGGCCGGGACCCAACCAGTGACCATCGCTTTTGGTCGGTGAATGCTGAGCGTTTTGCGGTTCCAGTTCGTACAGTCCACGAATGTTGAACATCGGGATCGTTGGCGCCGGGGTGGCGGGCGCGGCAGCAACCTTCCTCCTCGACCGAACGGTCCCCCAGGCCGATCTGACCGTCCTGGAACAGTCGAGCGTGGTCTCCGGCCGCGCAGTGACGAGTCGTCGGGGTGACGTCACCTACGACTACGGTGCGAACTACGTGAACTCGGACGACAAGCGCGTCAACGAATTGCTCACGGAAACCGTCGACGCGGACGGCCTCGTCGACGTGACCGAGCCGATCTACGTCTTCGACGAAACCGGAACCGTCTCGCCGGGCCGGGAACCAAGCGGACACAAGTGGACCTACCGGACTGGCCTCTCGGGGTTGGCCAAGCGTTTCCTCGAACCCACGGATGCAACGGTCGAACTCGATACCCGCGTTTCCAAGCTCGTTCGCGATTCGGGCACGGAATCCTGGCTGGTGATGGATGCGGAAGGGGGCGAATGGGGACCCTTCGACGGGCTAGTGGTGAACCCACCTGCCCCGGAGACGGCGCGGTTACTCCGCAAAGCAAACTGGGACTCCGAGGTTCGTGAGGTGGTGATCGAGGCTCTCGATGACGTCGAGTTTCGGGCGCTCTGGTCGGCCGTCCTGCACTACCCCTTCGAACTCGATCGGCCGTACTACGCCCTCGTCAACACCGACAAGGAACACGAAGTCGGGTGGATCGCCCGGGAAGAATGCAAGCCGGGCCACGTTCCTGGGGGCGAGTCGGTCCTCGTCGTCCAGGCGAGTCCCGAATGGTCGAGTACCCATTACGGAGACGCCCCAACGGCAAACGCCGACGAACTCGCCACCTTCACCGCCGAGATCATGGACGATGACCGCCTGACAGACCCGGATTGGACGGACTTCGGGCGGTGGCGGTACGCCCTGCCGGACGAGGGCGTCGCCAGCGCACCGGTCCAGCGCGCCTGGGATCACGGCCTCTATCCAGTCGGCGACTGGGTCGCCGGGGAAGCCCGACTCCACGCCGCCATCAGAAACGGCCTAAACGTGGCCGAACGGATCGTTTACCGGTCGTGACCACAAGGCAGGACCCCTATCTCGCCGTCGATGCCCCACTACAGGTTACAGATCGAGTGAAAAGAGCCGGTTTACCCCGAGAGCCGCCAGCGCAACCGCCAGGACAGCAACCACAGCACCATACCCGAGAACCCACCCGCCGACGTCGGCCAGGGTCCCAACGACGACACTCCCGGATGCTGCGAGGAACATGTAGACCGACCGGACGAACCCGAAACCGAACCCGCGCTCGTCCTCGGCGAACTGGTCCATGAACCGCGCCTGGACGGCCCCGGGCCAGGAAATACCCGTGCCGAGGACGACGGAACCGACCAGGACGCCGACTGTTCCCGGCACGACGAGCAGAATGACGAATCCAGAGCCCGTCAGCGTCACGCTCCCGGCGATCGCCAGGTCCCTTGAGAACCTGTCCGACAGGCGGCCCGCGATTGGTTGGGCAATCGTTGAAAGGCCAAAGACGACGGCAAACAGGAAGCCCGCGATTTCGGGATCGATTGCCCGATATTGGGCGAGGAACGTCGTGAAGAACGACGAGAACGCCTGGAACGTGAACCCAAGGAGGACGGCGATGAACGTCGTGTACGCCACACTCCGGCGGCTGAAGAGGTCAGCGATCGTATCGAAGTCGATCGCGGCGGCGAGTCGCCGCTCCGCGTTCGCCGGCTCCACCGAGGGAAGGTACAGGATCGTTCCGGCGAGCACCGGGACGGTGACGACGGTCGAGAGGAGGACGGCGGTTCGCCAGCCATACTGGTTGCCGACGTAGCCACCGATCGCCGGGTAAATCACGCCTGCAAGCGCCCCGACAGCCGTGAGCGTTCCCAGTGGTCCACCCTGCTCCTCGAAGAGACGGGAGAGGAGCGCCGACGCGGGTGAGAAGAATAGCCCGGCGCCGGCCCCGAGGACGAGAACAAAGACCGAGAACAACCACAGCGACGGCGCCTTCGCCACGAGCACCGTGCCGATAACCGTCCCGCCAAGCCCCAGCGCAAGGAGGCGGTGCTCGCCGATACGATCCGCGAGGACACCACTCGGGAACTGCAGGAGTGCATAGATCCCCCACAATCCGGTCAAAGCGAGCCCCACATTCGACCGCGTCGCGCCTTCGATGTCCACCAGAATCAGGGGAACGAGGGCCCCGACCAATAACCGCGTTCCGAGCTGTGCGAAGTTCCCGGTCGAAACGACGGCAAGGATGCCACGACGACTCCGTTTCGTTTCGATACTCACTGTGAAACGGTGGGGGGTCGAACCCTTATAGTTTCGACGAAACCGATGAACGAGAACCGGGGAAAACGGCCGGTATCACCGGGTCTTCCCGCCGATAACGCACCGGGTGCCCATGTCGAAGTCGTGATAGCCAAATCGATCACGCAAGCACGTGCTCGGACGGCACGGCACACTCGAACGATCCAGTCATGAGTCGTTCGCCCTCCTCGACGGTTTCCACTGCACACTCGACGACGATGCCGTCGGCGTCCTCCTCGACCGTCGCCGTTGCGCGGACCGTGTCACCGACGGTTGACGGAGCGGTAAACGAAGTTTCGGCCCCCACCAGGACCACCGTCGGTTCGTTGACAGCCAGCATCGCCGCGTAATCGGCCGCGCCGAAGACGAACCCGCCGTGGACGAGGTCGTGTTCGTCGACCGCCATCTCCTCGGTCGTTTCGAGTTCGACGACCGCCCGGCCATCCTCGATGGTGACCGGTCGACCGACGTGCCGTTCCGACGTCCCTTCGTGTGTTCGCTGCTCCACCATGGTGGCCACTCCAGACGCCCGGCACATCCCTCCGACGGTTTCGATCGAGCGATTCTCGGGAACGGGTCGGACCTCGTGGTATAATGAGGCTCGTCAGCGAGCACCGATGGATGCCCGTCATCGTGCTACAATCGATATCCGTCAACCCGACACAAACACCTGATAGCTTGCCGATTTCGCGAGGTTTACCTCGCCCAAAACCCATATCTCATATAGGGTGGCGGACCCACCCTGCCCGGATGTCGAGCAACGGCGACCACCGCAGACCGGGGCCGGTACAACGGTACCCCCTGTCCCCCGATACCGGCCGACCCTGGACTGTTACAGCGCCGACCTGGCCCACCCGTTTTCAATCAACACCGCAAGTCAGGAGCGGCCGATACCGAGTAAAGGAAGCGTAAAGACCGTCCGGAAGCAAGGGCCGCCCATGAGTAGTGAGGGCGTGACGTTGACCGTCCGGGGCGCAGAAAAGCGCGACGCCGGCCGGGGCGTCGCGCGGATTCCCGAATCGGTTCGCCAGACGCTCGGCGTGTTGAGCGGGGACGCGGTGGTGCTCGACGGCGACGAAATGACGATCGCGAAGGTCTGGCCAGCGGCGCCAGACGCACCGACCGACGAGATCCGGATCGATGCGGACACGCGGGCCAACGCGGGGGTGAGCATCGGCCAGACCGTCCAGGTCTATCCACGGGCCGGCGACGGCGGGCAGGTCGCCGACGCCGGATCGATTACGCTCGCCCCGCCCACATCGCTCGCCGACGTCGATCAAACGATCGTCTCGCGTGCGGTTCACCAGCACCTGATCGATCGCCCGGTCAGCGAGGGCGACCAGACGCGACTCGAGGGCGTCGCGGAGGAGCCCTTTAGGATCACAGACACGAACCCGGAGGGGCCAGTCCGAATTACGAACCGGACGACGGTGTCCGTCAGTCCAGATCCATATGCAGAAACTGGGGCCGACGAAGGAAAATCGACGGAACGAGCCACCGGTGGAGGCGGTGCCACCTACGAGGACATCGGTGGGCTGGACGAGGAACTCGAACAGGTCCGCGAAATGATCGAACTCCCGCTTTCGGAGCCCGAACTGTTCCAGCAACTCGGCGTCGACCCGCCGAAGGGGGTCCTGCTGTATGGGCCGCCGGGGACCGGCAAAACCTTGATCGCCAAGGCGGTGGCCAACGAGGTCGACGCCCACTTCGTGACCATCTCCGGGCCGGAAATCATGTCGAAGTACAAGGGCGAGTCCGAGGAGAAACTCCGGGAGACGTTCGACGAGGCACGCGAGGAAGCCCCGACGATAATCTTCTTCGACGAGATCGACTCGATCGCGGGCCAACGAGAGGAGGGTGACGGCGCCGAGAACCGGATCGTCGCCCAGTTGCTCTCGCTGATGGATGGCCTCGAGGGGCGAGGCGACGTCATCGTCATCGGCGCGACGAACCGCGTGGACGCGATCGATCCTGCACTCCGACGCGGCGGCCGGTTCGATCGCGAGATCCAGATCGGCGTTCCGGACGAGGTCGGCCGCAAGGAAATCCTCCAGGTACACACCCGCCGGATGCCACTCGGTGACGACGTTTCGCTCGACCGGTTTGCGTCCCGGACCCACGGTTTCGTCGGCGCTGATATCGACGCCTTCGTCAGCGAGGCTGCCATGGTCGCCCTCCGGGATCGGCCCGTCGACGAGGACGAACGGGCGGCGTGGGATC
>JBKEGM010000187.1:0-5544 GCA_046710005.1 Natrialbaceae archaeon | reverse complement strand
TTGTAACTTGCGGCGGCGTCGCGGATCGCCCCCGACCGTTCGTTCGCATCGACGGCCCGTTCGAGCAGGTTGATCGCTGCATCGACCTCTCCGCGATGGTACTCCAATGTGCCGAGGTTGTGAAAGGCGCCGCCGAGTCGGTCGTCGTCGTCCAACCGCTCGGCACGGTGGTGTTGTTCCTCGAACCGCTCGGCGGCGTCGTCGAGGTTCCCCCGGAGCATCTGCGTGTAGCCCAGATGGCCATAGAGGCGACAAGAGATCCTGTTGGGTTCGTCGACGGCAGCGATCCCCTCCTGAGCGTACCTGTCGCAGGCATCGAGGTCCCCCTGTTCGACCGCCATTTCCGCCTGATAGCGATAGGACCGCTGGTGCACTGCTGGATCGTCGGTCTGGTCCCTGACGTACTCGAAGTAGCGGTCCGATTCGTCGTAGTTGCCGGCCAGGTACTGGGTTCGACCGATCGTCTCGAGTGTGCTGGCCAGCAGTTCCGGTCGATCGAGCTGGCGGGCGATTTCAAGTGCCCGTTCGTAGTTTTCGAGAGCTTCCTCGTTGGCGTAGACCTCGAGAGCGTGGTCCCCGGCGGTCCGGTAGCCTGTATAGGCTCGTTCGAGGTTCCCGGCGCGCTCGTAATGACGGGCGACGGCAGCTTTGGCGTGCGCTTTTTCCTCGGATCGCTCGTAGGCGTCGGCAACACGTTCATTGAGGCTGGATAGGCGCTCCTCTTGGATGCGATCCAGGACGACGTCCCGGATGACGTCGCTGACGAACCGTAACGAATCCCGCCGTTCCCAGAGGCGGGCACTCACCAGCAACTCGGCGTACCCCAGCACGTCTTCAGCCGGCTGATCTGCGGCCGACAGGAGAATCTCGCGGTCGATAACGTCGCCGATCACTGCACCAAGTTCGAGGATGGCGGTGGCGGTATCGTCGAGTTGATCGAGGCGGCGACCGATCACCTCGGAGACATTGGCGGGTGTCGGGAGTGGTTCGCTATTGTCGGGATAAACGCCCGTTTGGGGATCGATCGTTCCGGTTTCCCGGAGACTGGACAGCGTCTCGACGAGGAACAGCGGGATCCCACCGGTTCGGTCATGGAGGCGGTCGGTCAGTGAGTCCGGAACGGACCGGTCGCGAAGGGTTCGAACGACCAGTTCCCGGGTCTGGTCCGCTTCGAGTGGCTCGAGCGCCAGGTCCATGGCCCCGTCGCCCCCAATGGTCTCGAGTGTGGCTTCCATTTCGTCGATCGCGGCCGCCAGTTCGTCCGGCCTGGCGGCCACGAGGAGCAGGATGTTCTCGGGTCGACGGTCGGCAAGGAACTCGATCAGTTCGAGCAGCGCCGGACTGGCCTCGTGGAGGTCGTCGACGGTGAGGAGCAGTGGTTCACCCTCGCTGAGGTCCATGAGTTGTGCCTTGACGTCGAAGAACAGTTCCGTTCGGCGATCTTCGAGCGAGTCGGCGCCGCCGAACTCGTCGTCGTCCCGTTCGAAGGCGTCAGCCGTGTCGTGCGCCGCGAGTGCATTCCGAATCGGTCGATAGGGGTCCGTCGCGTCGGCCGAACAGGTGATGGCGACTCGATCGATTCCCCGGTGATCGGCACGTTCGGCAACCCGGTCGAGGAGTTCGGTTTTGCCGATTCCCCGCCGGCCAGAAATCCTGACGACGCCACCCTGCCCGTCGGAGAGCCGTTCCATGCTGTCTTCGAGTCGGTCCAGTGCTTCGGCTCGGCCCACAAAGGTATTGGATGGGATATCCCCCACTCGGACGATACCGTCCCGGGAGCGAGCCAGAACGCCGGCAATGGAGATCTCGCCCAGTTTGGAACGCGCCGCTTTGAGCGACTCGACCTGACGATTGCCGTCCCGGTCGATGGTGATTTCATGGTCGCCAAACGATTCGCGCAACGCTTCGGCGGTATCGCGACCGTCGCTCGTCAACTCGTAGACGGTCTTTTCGCCCACGGTCTGGGGTGCCTCACGGCCCTCGATCAGGCCCGCTGCCTCCAGGCTAGAGATCGCCGACAGGAGTTCGATCCGTGCGGACACCGCGGACCCGACTCCGACGCCCTCGCCGATTCCCGCAGTCGTCCGGTTTGTCACGTCATCGGCGCCATCAAGGTGGACGACGACGAGGTCCTCGGTCGATGGAGCGACCATTCGTTATATTCTGTTCATAAGACCCCACATCATAAAATCGCCGGGTACCCCTGTGAGTCGGTCGAGCCACTGCACTGCGGTCGATGGATCTCCACCCCTGTACTCGATCGTGAAACCACGTCGATATACGTGCCTCGACCCCGGCGCTACGCTTCCTCGCTCTCTTCTTCAGGCGGTTCGCGCTCCACGATGAGCACCGGGCCGAGGAACCGGTCGGCGACCTTTTCGGCCCGCATGCCGAACACGAATGTGGCCAGGGACGGGTCGGACTCACCCATCACGACTGCGTCGAACCCTTCGGCCGTTCCCACGATGGCATCGAGTGGATCCTCACTTGTTTCCATCCTGGTCTCGATCCTGTGGTCGGCGACGCCCAGGTCCACCAGGCGGTCCCGCAAGCTTTCGAGCAGCATTTCGACGTCGTCGTCGGTTTCCCCATCCCCGACGACGTGAAATAGCGTGATCCCCAGATCCGTCTCGGCGAAGAGACCGCCGATGACCCGGGCCAGACGGTCGAGTCCAATGGTGCCCCTGACGGGAACGAGGACGTTCTCGGGATCGGGAACTGCATTTGGCACGAGCACGGCCAGGCAGTCGTGTTCGCGGATCTGCCGGTCGAGCGTTTTCTGTCCGTCGTGAGTGAACACGAGGCGGCGCTTGACGGTCGCGCCGGCCTCACTGAAGGCTGTCTCGAACGTCTCCAGTTTGTCGGTGGCGCGCTCCTCGAACTGCATCCGCGCCTGGCCGGTTGCGGTTTGTTCGGGGATGACGTGGTATCCCAGCAGGACGACGTGGGCGTTGGCGAGGAACGCCGGGACGCCCTCCGGAAGCGATTCCCCTTCGAGCACGCGGATCGGGACCAGTATCGATGGTCGGTCTGTCATGGTTAGATGTCACCTTTGAGTTCGACGGTGCCGGCGTAGTAGCGATACCAGAGATACGAGACGATCATGATCGCGACGCCGATCGCGATCGTCGCAAAACCCATGAACCCGATCAGGGTGAAACTGGCGACGCCACCGACTGCCGGCAGTGCAGGGACGCCGGGCATTCGATAGCTGGGATCGTACCACTCCGGATCGCGCCGCCGAAGGACGATCAGCGCGATGCAAATCAGGCCGTACATGACCAGGTGGAGGAACGAGGCGATCTTCGCAAGCACTTGGACCTGGTCCGTCCAGACCAGCACGAGGATCGGTCCACCGGCCATCAGGAGGGCGACGTGTGGCGTCCCATACCGGAGGTTCACTTTCCCCGCCCGACGGGGCAGCAGGGCGTCGCGGCTCAGCGCGTACACGGATCGCGATGCGCTGAGGATCGACGCGTTCGCGCTGGAGAACGTCGCCAGTAACCCGGCAAACAGGATCAACACGGCACCGGGGAGGCCGAGCAACTCGCGAGCCACCTCGACCATCGCGGTCTCGCCGAACCGGCCCAGAGCTTCGGCCCCGAACGCGCTCGTCGCCACGAAAATAGTCACCACGTAGAAGACCGTGACGACGAGCACCGACCCGATCATCGCCCGTGGCAGGTTCCGACTGGGTTGCTTGATCTCGCCGGCCACCGTTGCCACCTGGGCGAACCCGAGGTACGAGGTGAACACGAGCGCGGCGGTGGTCAGCACCGGGAAATATCCCTGCGAGAAGAACGTCTCGGGGGCCGTCTCACGGCCGAACACGCCGACAGCGTCGAGGCTGCCGTACGTGAGGAAGCCGGTGAGGATCGCCAGCAATACGACTACGATGATGTTTTGCAACGACGCCGTGTTCTCTGTCCCGCCGATGCTGAGTCCAACAAGCAGGACGCCGAACGTCAGGCCGAGCAGGACGTGCGGTTTGATGGGGAGCGAGAGAACGACGCCCACCTCCGCCAGGACCGCGACGATGTAGTGACCGAGGCCGACGAGATAGAACGCCGCAGCGAACATCAGCCCCAGCCAGAGACCGATCCCGACGATGACCCCGTAGGCCGTTCCCAGGCTCCGAGAAATGAAGTAGTAGCCGCCGCCGCTGCGGGGCATCGCCGTCGCGAGTTCCGATGTGGGCATTGCAACGAGCAACGCGATGACGCCACCGATCATGAACGAGAGGGATGCCGCCGGCCCGGCATCCGTGGCTGCCAGCCCGGGGAAGACGAAGATACCGGCACCGATCATGGTGCCGATACCGATCGCCAGCCCCCCGACGAGGCCGATCGTCCGCTCGAGTTCGACGTCGTCCTCGTGTTCGGTGACCTCTGCGGTGACGGCTTCCGGTTCGTTTTCTGGTTCTTCACCAGCGACGTTTTCGCCGGCCGTTTCCACCTCGACAGCCGGTTTGTCCATGGAGAAATGGAGTGTTGGTTCGAAAATAAGTCCACCGACGGTGATGGTCGTTCGGTGGACCAGAGAACCGGTAGTTACCTGACGACCGTGACCGGGACTGGAGAGCGGCGGAAAACCCGTTCTGCGACGTTCCCCACGAACAGCCGGGATTGCAGATTACCCCCGTGGCTCCCGATCACCACCACATCGTAGTCCTCGGCGTGCTCCACGATTTGTCGGGCTGGATTACCGGCCCCGACGACCGTATCCAGTTCGACATCGTCCTCCGCGGCCATGGTTCGGGCGTCCTCGAAGATTTCTTCGGCGTGGTCCTGGGCTGATTCTTCGATTCCCTGGTCCATGGCCACGCTCAATGCCTTCCACATCATCGGGGACGGCTCGCCAGCAACGAACAGTACCGCGATGTTGGCGTCGCTGTGGACCTCGAGCGCGTATTCGAGCGCGCGGTCGGCCATCTCCGAGCCGTCGACCGGGACGAGAACGCGTTCGATCATGGGCTCTATACAGCCCGGTTGACGATAAGCGTGCGCCCGGTCGATCGACCAGGCGGTGCCCTGGAACCGTCTTACAGGCCGAAAACCGGCATGAACCGGAACGTAAGATACGCGCCGATCGTCGAAATGAGTGGGACGACGTTCTGCATCAGGACGACCCTGGCGGTCGTCGCGGGGTCGAATAGGTCGGCCGCGTTGGGGACGTGTTCGGCATCCTCCTCACCGATGGGCGGCAGTTCCTCGCCCAGTTCGTCCTCGGCCAGTGCGTCCACCGATACCGGCGGTTCCGCCTCGCCTGTGACCGCCTCGGGGACCGTCACCGGCCTGGTCGCGCGGCCCCATCCGAGGCCGATGATGCACATCGTCGCGATCACGACGAAACTCGCGGGGATGCCGATCACCGACAGGAAGATTACGAGCGTCGCGCTGACCGTCGCCACGATGATGGCCGCCGTGAGTGGGAGTTCGGTAAGGTCGTTGCCCATCGTCTCGAGGGTCCGCCGGGCGATGGTGAAGGTCCCGATCCCGACGGCCGCGCCGCCGATCAGGATGGCCGAGTTCATCTCGAGTTCGC
>JBKEGM010000186.1:0-5552 GCA_046710005.1 Natrialbaceae archaeon | reverse complement strand
GCGACGTTCATCCCGACCGCCGGGATCAGTGGGCTGGCGTCGGCGGCGACCAGGTCGCTTACCACACCCTCTACTGCTTCGACGGCCTCGGGCTGGCTGGCACGGTTGCGGAGGTCGACGAGGTGGTGGACGGCCCCTTCTCCCTCGCCAACGTCGAGGTGGTAGCGAACGGCGCGCCCCATGAACTCGATCCCGTTCTGGACCGCGGTTTCGAGGTCGTCCCCCGACGCGAGGTCGGCCGCAATGGCGGAGGAAATCGTACAGCCGGAGCCGTGGGTCGCGGCCCCTTCGACCCGCGAATGGACGAACGTCCGACTGCCGTCGGCCGTTACGAGGACGTCCCGGACCGTGTCGTCCGGGAGGTGCCCGCCCTTGATCAGCGCGCTGTCGGCCCCCATCTCGACGATGGCCTCGCCCGCTTCTCGAGCGCTTTCCTCGTCCTCGACCCCGATTCCGGTCAGAACCTCGGCCTCGTCGAGGTTCGGGGTCGTGAGCGCCGATTCGGCGATCAGGGCCTCGTAGGCTTCCTCCGCTTCACTGGCGAGGAGTCGGTCGCCGGTCGCAGCGACCATGACGGGGTCGACCACGACGGGGACGCCCGACTCGCGGACGTGTTCGGTCACGGTCTCGATCACGTCCGCGGTTGCGAGCATCCCTGTCTTCGCAGCTCCCACGTCGAAATCCTCGAGGACGGCATCGATTTGCGCTTCGATCTCCGCGATCGGGAGGACGTGCTGGCTCTCGACGCCCCTGGTGTTCTGGGCCGTGACGGCAGTTACGACGCTCGTACCGAATACACCGCGTGACTCCATCGTCTTCAGGTCGGCCTGGATTCCGGCGCCCCCGCCCGAGTCGCTGCCGGCGATCGTGATCGCGACTGGCGGTCGATGTGGGGCTGGCTGTCGGGTCATACACGTTGCTACCAGACGGTGATACTAATCCATGATGATGACGAGAGACCTGGGCAGCGTTTCTCGGCCGATGCCGCGGTTCGATACCGACGACCACATCGAAGACCAGTCGGTCCCGCGAGAAACTCGGTATTCTCCCCTCGTGAACGATCACTGCTGAAAAGGATCGTTCGCTCCGTGCTGATCGTGGTCCACCGGGGCCGAGTCCCGGAACCGACGCCGCGTTACTGGCTCGGGCGGGTCTGCTCGGCGCCCTTGCCCCGCGTCCCGAGGCCGCGATTGCGTTGGCCGGCGCCCGTTAGGCCACGGAAGGTGCGGTTCTCGTGGGTGTCGTCGCAGATCCAGTTGAGGTCGTCGTCGTTCTCGATCGCGGGGTGGTTCGGATCGAGGAGGATGATCTCGTGCCATTTCTGACTGCCGTCCTCGCCAACCCAGTAGGAGTTGAGCACCCGGAGGTTGCGGTACTTCCGGCTGGCGCGCTCCTCCGCAATGCGCTGGATGTTCTTCTTGCGGCCGATCCGGTTGACTCCCTGACGCTTCGTCCGCCGGCCCGCCGTGAAGCGGGATTTGCGGGCGGTCCCTTTGCGGACCGACACGCGCGCCACCACGACGCCCTGTTTGGCCTTGTAGCCGAGTTCCCGTGCCTTGTCGAGGCGCGTCGGGCGGTCGATCCGCTCGATAGCGCCCTCGTTGCGCCAATCTTGCTTTCGCTGCCACTGTAGTTCGCCGAGTTGTCCGTCGTCCGGGTCCTTCCACGCGTCCTTGATATGGGAGTAGAAGCTCCGTGCCATGGGTTATCACCACGGGCGTTTGGTGGTTCAAACCGACTCGGCGGCCGAGGCCGCCTCCCGAGGTCGGGTGACCTCCCGCGGTTCACATCCCGTCCCGTCCGCGCGATGGCCGCGCGTGGCGGGTGCCCGCTGGTCGCCCGTCCGCCAGCGAGTTACCGGTACTTCCCCGTTGTGGACTTTAAGCGTGTCGAACTATGATCGACTCGATTGGCTCCTAAACGGCTCGATTCCCCCGCTTACCACGACGAGAGGTAGCTTCGGTCGAACAGATGCGTCCCCACCAGCAGGAAGGCCGCCACGCCAGTCAGCGCCGTCGCAGCGCCCACGTAGAACACCCACGCCATGCCGACGCTGGTCATCAGGAACCCGCCCAACATCGGCCCGATCATGCTGCCGGGCCGCCAGACGAGTTCGCGGATCCCGAAGGAACTGGCCACGCCGCCGTCTTCCGTCCCTTCGTCGGCAAACAGTGCCATGCTCGCCGGCTCCCGGAAGCTGTCGGCGATCCCGAGGAAAGCGTTTAGCCCAACGAGGGCGAAGAAAACCGGCGGGAACGCCCCCACGACCGGGATTGCTCCCGTGGCCGGGACCAGCCCGCCCACCGCAGGGGCGAGAGGGACGGCTAGTCCGACGAGACCGTAGGCCGTCCCGCCGAAGGCCACGAACCTGGCGCGACCGAAGCGATCCGACAACCGTCCGGTGTGGGGCTGGAAGAGCATGTTGGTAAACTTCTCGGCGGCGACGACGATACCGACGGCGAGCCCGCCCATCGCGAGGCCGCCCTTGGCCGTCGCCACGCCGGCGTAAATCGGGACCCAGGTGCGGACCATCGTGACGGCGACGGCGTACTGCACGCGAAAACTCGAAAGCGTCACGATGCGGTCGTTGACCGCCAGGTCGGTGAAGGCGAACCCCTCGACGGTGGTCTCGTCGCGGTCGACGAACACCCAGACGCCGAGGAGGGCCGGCAACAGTATCAAAAGCAGGAGGGTGAACACGGTGTCGAAACCGAACTGCTGGTAAAGGCCGCCAGCCGCCACACTGCCGAGAATCGCCGCCGCGAACCGGAAGGCATTGGCGGTGCCGATGCGGTTCGCGCGTTTGCCCGGGGGCGAGAGTTCGCCGATCAGCGAGAGCGTCATCAGTCCGGTTCCCGTGATCGCCAGTCCCTGGAGGCCCCGAGCCAGGATGAACTGGGCGCTCGAATCGACCAGGATGAACCCGACGTAAGCCCCGACGGTGACGACCAGGCTCCCCAGGAGGACTCCCCGCTTGTCGTAGCGATCCCCCGCGTAGGCAAGTGGCACCACGGCGATCGTCTGGGCGATGGTCAGCCCCGTCGTGAACAGGCCGATCTCGAGCGCGCTCGGGTCGAGCACCTCGATGAAGAACGGCAGGAGGGTCAACAGGGTCGTGTAGCCGAAGCCGGCGGCGAAACGCGTCAGGTACAGGGCCAGGAACTGAGCTCGATCGTCGTCCACCCGAGTATCTGGGTAAAGGGATCGAAAAGACGTTTCGATTCGAAAATAATCGGCAAGGGCTGCCGAATCGACGGCAGTCGACGTCGGAGGCCGATCCGGTCTTCAGTCGTCGGCGACGGCGCTTCGCTCCGCTTCCATCGCCTCGAAGCCGCGGTCGAGGTCCTCGATCAGGTCGTCGATGTCCTCGATCCCGACCGAGATGCGGATCAGCGTGTCGGTGATCCCGCGGGCCTCGCGCTCCTCGGGATCGAGTGGTTCGTGGGTCATGCCAGCCGGCAGTTCGATCAGCGACTCGACGCCGCCGAGGCTCACGGCGAGCGTGAAGTCATTTAGGGACTCGAGGAAGGCCCGGGCGTCGGTCATTTCGCCCTCGAGTTCGAACGAGATGAGTCCGCCATAGCCGGACATCTGCTCGGAGGCCAATTCGTGCTGCGGGTGACTCTCGAGGCCGGGGTAATAGACGTCGGTAACAAGGTCGTGTTCCTCGAGGTACTCCGCGATGACCTGCGCGTTGGCCTCGTGCTGGGGCATGCGGACGGGCAGCGTCTTGACCCCGCGCATGACCATGTAGCTGTCGAACGGCGGGAGCATGTTCCCGAGGCCGACCTGCTGGAGGAATTCGATCATCTCCGCAAGGTCGTCGTCGTCCGTGATCACGGCCCCGCCCACGGAGTCGGAGTGGCCATTGATGTATTTCGTCGTGCTGTGGGCGACGACGTCAGCCCCCAACTCCAGGGGCTGCTGGAAGTACGGGCTCATGAAGGTGTTGTCGACGCCGAAGATCGCGTCGTCGCCGACGACCTCCGCGATGGCCTCGATATCACACAGTTGCATGAGCGGGTTCGACGGCGTCTCCATCCAGACGAACGCCGTCTCTGGGCGCATCGCGTCGGCCACGTTCTCGGGATCGGTGGCGTCGATGAAGGTCACCTCGACCCCGAGGTGTTCGTCGAACAGTTCCTCGAGCAAGGTGTGGGTCCCACCATAGAGATCCTCGAACGCCACGATGTGATCGCCGGGTTGAGCGGCGGCCATCGCGAGCGTCGCAATCGCCGAGGTTCCCGATGCGAAGGCGTAGGCGTACTCGCCACCTTCGAGTGCCGCGAGTCGGTGTTCGAGGGCGTTCCGAGTCGGGTTCGAGAGCCTGGAGTATACGAACTCACCGGAGTCCGGATCGAGGTCTTCGAGGCTCATTTCTGGATCCAGTTCCGGGAGTGCGAACGTCGACGCCATGTGGATCGGCTTGACGGCGTCGCCGACGCCGTCCCAGGTCGGCTCCTCGCCTTCGGAAACCGCCAGCGTCGAGAACCGTTTTTCGGACATAACGGGTGAATAATGCCCGGTCGGAGCCAAATAATTTATCATTTATCATTAATTTCTTGCGGGCATAGTATTCCTATGGGTAATACCCCGGCCCCCCTTTTCGGCTGTTTGTCCACTGCCGGTCAGTCGTCGATCAGGGCCCCGCGCAATCGATCGTTGGCCGCTTTCATGGCCTGGTCGGCCGCATCGACCCGGTCGGCCAGGCTGAGAAACCCGTGCGAGAGCCCGGGATAGTGGTGGTGTTCGACCGGGACGCCCGCGTCGTCCAGACGGTCGGCGTATGTGTTCCCTTCCTCGCCGAGCGGATCGAACCCCGCGGTGACGACCGTTGCCGACGGGAGGCCCGTCAGGTCCGTCGCGGCGGCGGGCGCGGCGGAGGGATTTTCCCGATCGACCGGACTCCTGAGATAGTGCTCCCAGAACCACTCCACGTCGGCCCGAGATAGGAGCGGGGTGTCCGGCGCTTCGGCCTCGGCACTCGGATCAACGATCGGGTAGAGCAGGAGCTGGTGGTCCAACGACGGCACGCCTTCGCGGCGCGACCAGCGAGCGAGCGCTGCAGCGATGGCTCCGCCGGCGCTGGATCCGGCGACTGCGATGCGGTCCGGATCGCCCCCGATCGACGGGGCGTTGTCCGCGATCCAGGAGAGGGCGGCCCTGGCGTCGTCGATCGCCGCCGGGAACGGGTGTTCGGGCGCCAGCCGGTAATCGACCGAGACCACGAGACACCCCGTTCGCCTGGCGATTTCGCGGGCGAGGTCGTCCGCCGAGTCGAGCGTGCCCATCACCCACCCGCCGCCGTGGAAAAACAGACAGACCGGTGCGGGTGTGTCGGCATTGTGGCGGTACACTCGGAGGGGAAGGTACCGGCTCCCCGTGCCGTCTCCATCGGGCCCGTCGATTCCGAACTGACGGACGTGATCAACCGGCGGTGGGTCCTCGGGCGAGAACAGTTCGTCCTCCAGGCGCCGGGCGCTCTCGACGGAGAGCGCGTGCCATTCGGGCAGTTCCTCGTCGAGGTCGCCCATGGCATTTGCGAGTTGTGG
>JBKEGM010000185.1:0-5553 GCA_046710005.1 Natrialbaceae archaeon | reverse complement strand
AAACCCGTCTGGGGAAACGGGGGCACCCTATCGGCCCTTCTGCAGGTTTTCGCCCGAAAGAGGAATCGCCAATAGAATCGTTCCCATGAACAAACGATGCGTAGCGCTTTTACGGCCCGACGGTCCTCCACTCAATCGCCCTCGACACCGTCGGCCTCGTCGGCGTCGATGGGTTCCACGTCGACTTCGATGGTCGCCGCGGCGGCCTTGAATTCGGGGATCTTTGCGACAGGGTCGGTCGCGTCATTTGTCACGCGATTGGTCTGGGAATCGGTGAAGTGCGGCGTCGTCCACACCGTCCCTTGCTTGGCTGCGTCAGTCACTTGCGCACGAACGGCGATCTCGCCCCGTCGAGTGCGAAGGCGCACCATGTCGCCGTCCTCGATGCCCTTGGCATCGGCGTCCTTGGGGTGGATGTCGATGAAGTTCTCGTCGGTCTTTCGCATCAGGTTCTCGGACCGACGGCTCATCTCGCCGGTGTTGTAGTGTTCCTCGATGCGGCCGGTAGTCAGCCGCAGGAGGTACTCGTCGTCCTCTTTTTCGTTGGGTGGCTGGTGGCGGACGCCCCGGATCTTGCCGAGGCCGTCCTCGGTCGGGAATTCGTCCTCGTGAAGGTAGGTCGTCCCCTCGTCGTCCAGACTCTCACATGGCCACTGCACGCCCTCGTTGCCGATTCGATCGTAGGTGATCCCCTGATACATCGGTGCGACCTCCCGGAGTTCTTCGAAGACCGTCTCCGGCGTGTCGAAGGCGAAGCCGTCGCCGAACAGTCGCGTGCCAACCTCGCTGATGATGTCGAAGTCGTGGCGCGTGTTGCCCGGCACATCCGTTACAGGCCGCATCCGCTGGACGCGCCGATCGGTGTTGGTGACGGTGCCGCCGCGCTCGACCCAGGAGGTCGCCGGCAACACGACGTCGGCCAGTTTCGCGGTGTCGGTCAGGAAGATATCCTCGACGACGAGGAACTCCAGGTCCTGGAGGTTCCGCTCGGCTTCGCTCGAGTTGGGTTCGCTCATGACGGGGTTCTCCCCGACAATGTACGCGCCTTTGACCTCGTCGCCGGCCCTGGAGGTGACTTCCACGTTCGTGAGGCCAGGTTCGTCTGGGATCTCGAAGCCCCAGACCTCCTCGACCTCGGCCCTGGCCTCGTCGTCATCGACGTCGATGTACCCCGGTAGGACGTTCGGGAGCGCACCGACGTCACAGGTGCCCTGGACGTTGTTCTGGCCCCGTAGCGGGTTGACGCCGGTTCCGGGCTTGCCCAGGTTCCCCGTTACCAGTGAGAGGTTGATGAGGTTCTGGACGTTGTCCGTCCCGCAGGTGTGCTGGCTCATCCCCATGCCGGTGAAGATGGCGCCGTGGTCGGCGCTCGCGAACGCCTCCGCAGCGGCCTCGATCTCCTCGACCTCGAGGCCGGTGCGGGCGGCCGCCTTCTCGACGTCGTAGTTCGTCAGGGCCACTTCCAGGGACCTGAAGCCCTTCGTGCGGTCGTCGACGAACTCCTCGTCGATCCAACCGTTCTCGAGGATCGTCTTCAGGACGATGTTGAGCAGTTCGATGTCGGTCCCCGGCTGGAGTTGCAGATGGACGTCCGCGGCGTCCGTCGTCTTGTTCTGGTGGGGATCGACCGCGATCACGGTCGTGCCGTCCTGGGCGGCTTGCTTGAAGTAATGGCTCCAGGCGATGACGTGCTGTTCGGCCGGGTTCGCACCCTGGATCCAGTACACGTCGGCGTCGTCGCGGAGATCAGCCATGCTGTTGGTCATCGCCCCGGCGCCGAGGCTCCCTTTGAGCGCGGCGACGGTCGAGGCGTGACACAGGCGCGTGCAGTTGTCGATATTGTTCGTCCCGTACCGGCGGGCGAGTTTCTGGAGGAGGTAGTTCTCCTCGTTCATCACCTGCGAGGAGGCGAAAAAGCCCACCGCGTCGGGCTCGTACTCCTCGCGCAGGCGCAACAGTTCGGACTCGACGCGGTCGAGCGCCTCGTCCCAGGTCGCCTCCCGGAACTCGCCGTCCTCGCGAATCATTGGCTGTTCGAGTCGGTCCTCGTGGTTTACGTGCTGGACGGAGGAACTGCCCTTCACGCAGAGGGCGCCCTCGTTGACCGGGGCGTCGAACCACGGTTTGAAATCGACCGATCCCGCCTTGTCTCCCGGTTTGAGTTTGAGGCCGCAACCGACCCCGCAGAAGGGACAGATCGTCTCGACGGTGTCGTCATCTTCGGTGCTCATTTTTAATTTACCTCCATATAGTGGGTAGTTTAGCCGCTCCCGGAAAGGTTTGGACTGCGTTCACAAGAATCTTCGGCAGTTTGCGGCGGTGGGGTGTGACTTTCGGTAACCGGGCAGGACTGTGGTACAACCGGCACAAAAACGGGAGCGGGTGGTGGATGGCGGTAGTGGCAACGATTGACGCCCCTGACGGGCGTTGGTGGGTGGGCGATACCCCGGGCGCCGGTGACTCGTCGGGCAAACGAGCGACGCCCAGGCGGTCCCCGCCGGTGTTTGCGGCGGGGTAGTTTCGGTTTGGGACCGACCCAGAAAGGGCTTTGTGGTGATTAAAACGTCTGTTTCACCGAATCCAGCGGAGTGGGCGCTCGTTCCTGCCCGAGATCAAGCTCGAATCCGAGGGTACGGCTCTATCGACGTGGTGGTCGAAAAGCGAGGTCGGAGGGGTGTCCCGGGCGGGGACCGGGGCGGATCGAAAATCGTGGCGGGCGTGGGTGGATCGTCGGAGTGGCGTTTGGGCAAACCTCGCCCCATTCAGGGCAAGGTATCCTGTAGTGAGGACCGGGATGAAAAGGGCCTTGTGTTGGCTTAAACGTTCGTTTTAGCGAATGGGTCCGTTGCCCGGTGACTCCGTCCTTGCCGCAATTGCGGTGGTCCGGAGCCGAGGCGACGGTCCGGATTGTACAATCTGTTTGTTCTATTAATAATCGAATTGTTTATGAGCTGCTCACCCTTGCCTTGATGGGACAGGTAGCGCTCCCCCACGATGCGGCCGCGGGACCGAGCAAACCCGAAGTCAGGGCCGTGGTCCTGTCGAAACTGGATCTCGAGCCGTCGGACCACCTCGTCGTCGGCGCGACGCCTGCCGTGACGAAGGCCTCGGAAGTCGCCGGGGGGAACGACAACGATAACGACGACGGCGATGCCGGTCCTCGTGGCATCGGACGTGTTTTCGGTCACGGATGGGTGTTTGAGGACCGTAAGGACGAACACGAAGGCGGCGTCGCCGGCGACCACCGCCTATACTTTCGGTTCCTTATGCACGTATCGATAGCTCGTTTATTCGCAATAGGTCACGACTGGCGTGGCGAAGAGGTATCAGACCCGACACCACACTGGGGGGTGAAACATCCCATGAGGTGGTTGCGTTGGATTCGCTGGACATCCCATTCGGGCGGCAAAAACATCTTGGTTTCGTTATCTCAAACCAATTTGCTGTCCCGGTCCCGATCGGAGACGCCATCGTCCGACCGAGGGACCGACGACGAAAGATTCTTTCCCGGTCACTGCTACCTGCGGGTGTGCCGAGGCACCCTAAATCGCTGACCAATGTCCCCCGAGAACGGTTCGACTTCGGGCACGTTCCCGAGACCGACCAGTCGTTCGAGAACGCACTGGCGACGGCGCAGGCCGGCGATCGACTCACCGTGGCCGACGGGGTCGAACTTCTGACGACCGGGACCGACCGGCCGGGGATCGACCCCGAACGCAAGGAGGCGGTCCTGACAGCGGCCGACCGCCGCCGAGCGGACGACGTCGGCGAGGACGTGACTTTCGTCGCGAACCTCAACAACAACGTCACCACCGCCTGTAACACCGGGTGCCTGTTTTGCAATTTCAAGGACGCTGCCCAGCGCTTCGAGACGGGAAGCGATGCGGATCACACTGGCTTCACTAAAACCCCCGATGAGTCACGTGGGATCGTCCGGGACGCCGTGGAGCGCGGGATCTACGAGGTCACGTCGGTGTCCGGACTCCATCCCGCGCTCGCGCTCGACGCCGAACATCGCGAAATCCTGGCCGGCGCCGAGAGTCCGGCGAGTGACGTGAACTACAAACCGCCCGAACGATACGACGTCGACCCAGGGACCTATAGCGATCAACTTCGGGCAATGAGCGTCGACGGCGTGCACGTCCATTCGATGACGCCCGAAGAGGCCGATCACGCCAAGCGGGGCACCGACTGGACCTACGAGGACGTGTACCGACGGCTCCGTGACGCCGGCCTCGACAGCGTTCCCGGCACCGCCGCGGAAATCCTCGTCGACGAGGTGCGCGAAATCATCTGCCCGGCCAAAACCGGGACCGACGAGTGGCTGAGGGCGATGGAGGCGGCTGCCGCCGTCGGCCTCCCCACGACCGCGACGATCATGTATGGCCACGTTGAGAACGAGCGCCACCGCGTCATGCACCTGCAGCGGATCCGCGAATTGCAGGACCGCACCGGAAACGTAACGGAGTTCGTCCCGCTGTCGTTCGCCCACGAGCACACGCCCCTGTACGACCGTGGGCTGGTCGAGGGCGGCCCCACCCCGGCCGAAGACGAACTGATGATCGCGGTCTCGCGCCTGTTCCTGGATAACGTCGAGCACATCCAGTCCTCATGGGTAAAATACGGCGACGAGCGGGGGCTGAAGATGCTGTCCTGCGGCGCGGACGACTTCATGGGCACTATCCTCTCGGAGGAAATCACCAAACGTGCCGGCGGTGGCTACGGCGAGTTCCGGTCCTTCGACGATTACGTCGAGATGATCCAAGCGATCGGGCGCGTTCCGGTCGAGCGCTCGACCGATTACGAGGAGCGGCGAGTCATCGAGGGCGACGGGCCGCACGGGCCGAAACTCGGTCCGAAAGCCGACGGAACGCCATTGCTCGGTTCCGAGGAACGCGAGACGCCACCCGAGCCGAGTCCAGATCGTTGAAAAGGGGTTGGAGGGTCCTATCTGGGCGGCACTCGGTGAGAATAAAAATATCAAGGGCCGTTGTTACCCGCGGAAATCTTGGGATCAACGTTTGGTTTCAATACGACCCCGAAAGCCCTCAGTCCGCTCGCGGGTGCTGCGCGGGATACCCTCGCTCGTTCCACTCCACGGCTCGCTACGCTCCTCACGGGTCGTGCCTCCCCGCTCGGATATCCGAAGGTTGCTCCCGATGGTCGCAACCTCCCGCTCGCCGTTCCGTTTCCAGGGCTCCCGTTGGTCGCCCTCGCAGCTCGGGTAGTGCCCGCGCAGACACCTCGCGACCGTCCCTCGCCCTTACAATCCACCAGGTCTTCGGTTGCTCAGGCGGGCTTGGCTATAGATTCCTGGCGGACTGAAAGGGCGAACCTCGCTGGCGTCAAAGTGGCGTCGCTGCGTCGGCACTATCCGAACAAGTGTTAACGAGCAAGGATATCCGGCGCAGCGGCCGCCAGCGAGTTGAGGGCTTTCGGGGTGGTTGGAAAGATCTCCGCTTCGCGTCGATTTTGAGCGTCTAAACGAAAGGCAGCGCGAGTTCCCCGCCCCACTGTGGTCGGGGGTGAAGCGCGTACGCTTCGCTGCGCAAT
>JBKEGM010000184.1:0-5592 GCA_046710005.1 Natrialbaceae archaeon | reverse complement strand
GGCAGAGGTCCCGCGGGCTGTCCGGCCCATTTCCGGGATCTCATAGGTCTTGAGCCGGTAGACCTGGCCCTGATTGGTGAAACACAGGAGGTAATCGTGGGTACTGGCGCGGAACACCTTCGAAACCCGATCGCCCTCCTTGACGTCGATCCCGATGATGCCCTTGCCACCACGGCCTTGCGGGTCGAAGGTCTCAGCCGGCATCCGTTTGACGTAGTCCTCTTCGGTGACCACGACGACTACCTCCTCCTCGGGGATGAGATCCTCGTGGGTAACCGTCCCCTGGTCCTCGATGATCTGCGTCCGGCGCTCGTCGTCGTACTCCGCTTTGATCTCCAGGAGTTCGTCCTTGATCACCGACAGAAGCTTCTCTTCGCTCGCGAGAACGCTTTCGAGGTAGTCGATGGTATCCTGGACCTCCTCGTACTCCGCTTCGATCTCTGCGGCCTCCATGGACGTCAGCGACCCGAGTTGCATTCGGACGATGTGATCGGCCTGGTCTTTGGAGAAGCCATAGGCCTCTCGGAGTGCGGCCTTCGCCTCGTCGCGATCTTCGGAATCTCTGATTCGGTCGACGACATCTTCGGCGTTCTCGTAGGCCGTGAGCCGACCTTCGAGGATGTGGGCACGATCCTTTGCCTCCTGGAGGTCGTGCTCCGAGCGACGACGGACGACTTCCTTCCGGTGATCGATGTAGTGCTCGAGGGTTTCCTTCAGGGTGAGCACCTGGGGCTGACCGTCGACGAGCGCGAGGTTGATCACGCCGAAGGTTTTCTCGAGGTGGTGTTCGAGCAACTGGTTTTCGACGACGTCGACGTTCGCCCCCCGTTTGCACTCGATAACGACCCGGACGCCCTCACGATCAGACTCGTCGCGCAGATCGCTAACCCCCTCGATCGTCCCTTCATTGACGTTCTCCGCAATGCGCTCGACCATACGGGCTTTGTTCGCCTGGTAGGGCACCTCGGTGATGACGATACGGTCGCCCCCGCGCTCCGTCTCTTCCATCTCGTACTCCGCCCTGACTCGCAAGCGGCCCTGCCCGGTGGCATAGGCTTTCCTGATCGCGTTCCGCCCGACGATCTTCGCCCCGGTTGGGAAGTCCGGACCTTTGATCGGGCCGGGATTTCCAGGCGTTTGGAGGAGATCATCCACGGCACAATCAGGATTGTCGATGACGTGGATGGTCGCGTCGATCACTTCGCCCAGGTTATGCGGCGGGATGTTCGTGGACATTCCCACCGCGATGCCTGACCCGCCGTTGACCAGCAGGTTCGGGAACGCCGCCGGGAGGACGTCCGGTTCTTCGAGGCGGTCGTCGTAGTTCGACGTGAAGTCGACGGTGTCCTTCTCGATGTCCTCCAGCAATTCCTCGGCGATGGAATCCATCCGCGCCTCAGTGTACCGCATGGCTGCGGGTGGGTCACCGTCCATCGAACCGAAGTTACCCTGACCATCGACCAGGGGATACCGCATCGAGAAGTCCTGGGCCATTCGAACGAGCGTGTCGTAGATCGCCCGGTCCCCGTGTGGGTGGTAGTCACCCATCGTCTCGCCGACCACGGACGAGGATTTGCGGTGACTCGATCCGGAAGAGACACCCATCTCGTCCATCGCATAGAGGATGCGTCGGTGGACTGGTTTGAGACCGTCCCGGACGTCCGGCAGGGCGCGTCCGGCGATGACACTCATCGCGTAGTCGATATAACTCTGCTCCATCTCGTCCTCGATGCGGACACGCTGAAGGTCAGCAGCTTCGGCGTCGACGTCCGTTGGATCTGGAATGTCGGAACTCATAGTTGTTGGATAATCACAGCCGATAGGACTGCGTTAGATGTCCACCCATTCGGCCTCGGGGGCGTGTTCCTGAATGAACTGTTTGCGCGGTTCGACGGCGTCGCCCATCAGCACCGAGAACATCTTGTCCGCGGCGGCGGCGTCCTCGATGGTGATCTGCTTGAGGTGGCGGGTCTCCGGGTTCATCGTCGTCTCCCACAGTTGCTTGGGATTCATTTCCCCAAGGCCCTTGAACCGCTGTACCTGGTCGGGATTGCCATCGCACTTTTCCTCGACGATCCGGTCACGCTCGGCCTCCGTCATCACGTCGTAGGTTTCACCGCGATATCTGACACGATAGAGGGGCGGTTGGGCCGCATAGACGTGGCCCTGTTCGATCAAGGGCCGCATATACCGGTAGAGCAGCGTCAACTGGAGGGTTCTGATATGGGCTCCGTCAACGTCGGCGTCGGTATTATGGGCACACAGCCCGCCGACCCCGGCGACGAAGTTCTCATCGGTTTCGACCGAGAAGTCATAGACGTATTGACCGGTGGGTTCGACCTCGTTGACATTCCGAACTGGAAGTGCAACCAGATCGTCGGAAACTTCGCGGAATTGCCGGTTCTTCTCGTTGTCGTATCCATCCTCGATCCGTTCGAGAAGTCGGTCTCCATTCGGATGTTCCTCCCAGACGCCTCGTAACGCTTCGAGGTCGGACCGGGCGCTGACGGTGATCATGTGCCGTGTGGATTTGGTGACGATATCGGTGTTTCGAGCGTCCGCCAACTCGTTCGGAGTGACCACCGAACGGGATCCGATGACCCCTAACGCGGAGAGCAGGTACATGATCCCACTCGCGAGATCACGGGAAACGGTCGTCCACGAAATATTGTCATCCGAGACGGTTCCGTCGCCCAGGAAGTATCCGCGGAGGAACGCTCGTTGGTTCTGGGGCGAAACATCGAAGGCCAGGTCCGGTACGGACTTCTCCGATGCGTCTGCCCCGTCGAACCCAAAGATCTGTTCCCAGGCGAGTGCGGCCACGCGATTGACGAGTTTTACCTCGTCGACCCGCGTATCGTATTCGCTCAGTTTCCCTCGGATGCCAAAAACGTGCTCGAACGCGTCGCGATATTTCTCGACGAGCGCTTCGTTGTTGGTGCCCATCGCCAGACGGACACCGTTTCGCGGCGAACTCGATCCGTCTGCCACGTAAAATCCGAACAGGTCGAGGAGTGTTTCGTCGACCGTAACGAATCTGTCGATCCCGTGGTCGGCGTAGTGTGCTGGAGTGAGTTCGACGGGGGCGTCCTCCGGAATACGTTCGAGGTCGTCTTCCTCGAGTTCGCTCACGCGGACGTAGTCACGCACCCGGTTCGCCTGTGCACCAGCATATTGTTCTTTCCAGCGCTGTTCGAGGAGCGAATCGGTCACCGAGACGTTTTGCATGACGGCGCCTGGGGAGGCACCGACGGCTTCACAGTAGGCCTGGAAGTTCGAAACAGTCGGTCGGGTCTGGCCTCCTTCCCACTGTGAAACGGTAATCGGTTGCGCAACCCCGACCTTCTCACAGACCTCCTGCTGAGTAATGCCGGCTTCGGCACGTTGTTCTTTCAGTTCCGTACGAACCGGTTCAGGGACACCCACTCTCGACTCGACACGATCGACGGAATCCCCAGCACCATCCGAAAGGTCCTCGCGAACCCGAGCTTTGAATATCTCCTCGATCCCTTCACCACGCGCATAAATCTCGTGATCCAGGGAGTCCGACCGTTCGACGAATTCAGCAAGAAGATCGATCTTCTCCCCGTCTCGATTTCCATTGAGTGGAACCGATCGAGGGGCAAGAACTTCGTCTTCAGGACCGATTTCGTCGCCTGCGGCCAGTTGGACCTCGCCCTCTCGATAGACGAAAACGCTGTGAGATGCTGTCACTTTCAGGTCGCGGCCATACGCGGTTTCGATTTCGAACAGCGGTTCATCGATCTCGTGTCTGATGACCTGGTCGATCGGGCGGAATTTCGTCTCGTGATCTTTGCGTCCGAAACAGAGGACCTCGTAGTCCTCGTATCCATCACCATCTTCATCTATGACCGTATCGATGAATTCGCCGATTTTTACGAACCGGGTCCTCCCCTTTTCATCGCGGACGAAACCGTGTTCTTCCCCATCGACGCTCATCAATATGATACGATTGTATCGGAGATTGTCGATGTCGAACTCATCGCCGATGCCGGCGCCAAGGGCCCGGATCATCGTTCGGATCTTCTCGTTCTCGAGAATCCTGTCCAAGCGATGTTTCTCGACGTTCAGGAACTTTCCCTGGATGGGAAGGATGGCCTGAAACTCGGGATTGCGGCCCTGCTTTGCGCTATTGTGGACGAATACTCCTGCTTCGAGGGCGAAATTGTGCGTTCCCGGTACTTCGAGGTCGTACACGTCGGCGGTTTCGTCGAGGGATTCCACGGACTCGACAGTGTGGTTGTGACTTTCTACGGCTGCCTTGAGGGCATCTTCATCCTCGAAGAACTTCTCGATGGTCGTTTCCTTGGTCAGGACGTTTGGATCGCCCTTTTCGCGTCTGCGTTCGTCGTAGTCCTTCAGATCCCCTTCCTCATCGAGAACTACTCCCATGAATGGAATCGTGTTTTGGTAGTAGGTCTCGTTATACGCCTCCATTCGGTTTTCCCTGAATTCCTCGGTCCACTGTTCCTTCGTTTTCTCGCTTCGCCACTCGCGGAGTTCTTGATCCTCCCACTGTTCCTCGGCTTTACGCCGTCGTTCCTCGACTGCTTCCGGGTGTTCCTCGTAATACTGCTCGATGCGATCCGACTGTTCTGCTCTATGCTCTTCGTCGGCCCAGTACTCGCGAGCGTGCCGAACAAGCCGGTCGTGAACGCGCTCCCTGTACTCGGGATTATTGTTGTAATACTCCCACCAGGCCTCCCGCATGAACTCCTCATACTCGTCGTCTTCCCACTGCTCTTTGGCCTTTTCGCGAAGGATCTCGACGGTTTCTTCCTCCTGCAATCGCTCGCTCATCATCTCACGGAACTCGTCGGCCTGTCTGAGCTCGCGGAGTTTCTCGCGGACCTCGGGAGTATGAAGCGTCTTTTCGGCGTGTTCTCTGTGGAGTTCGAGATGTTCGTCTTTGGAGAGACGTTCGATGGTGTCTGGATGGTTGTTTCGCTTGTCGAAGTCTGTGTGGTGTTTGTGGTCTCCAGCCTCAGCTTCGTATTCACCTCGTTCTACGTTGTACTGATCCGCGAGGAGGTGCGTGAATTCCCAGAAATCCCGCATCACCGGTTGTTTGACCATCTCGTAACCGTCGATAGTGATCCCGTCCTCCGCCGTATCTGACGTTTTCCTGTAGAGCGGCATCAGGGACTGGCCCTCGTCCAGATCCGTGGCCTCACAATAACTACCCTCCCTGAGCATAAATTCGTGGTCTGGCGTACACCTGATCGACTCGCCGTCGTCGAGCGTTACCTCTACGAGTTCTGCATCCTGTTTCGTGACACGAGGGGCCTCGATTTTCTCGATTCCGATCTGCCCGTCGTCCTGGACCGTGTAACAGTAGTGAGTTTCGCCGTTCTCGTGCTCCTTCACCAGTTCTTCAAAGGTGATGGAGCGCCCGGACGCAAGGGCAACTTGCGTATCGCCGGTGAAGCATCCTCCGGCGCTATCGCCCTCCACGATGAACAGTTCTGCCTCCTCGGGATCGCGAGTCTGACAGTCCGCCAGTTTCCCGGGCAGCGTCGTGGATTCCAGCGCACTCTTTCGCCGGGTTAGTTCCTCTGCCTGCTTCGCCGC
>JBKEGM010000183.1:0-5595 GCA_046710005.1 Natrialbaceae archaeon | reverse complement strand
TCGTGATATTCTCGCGACGTGCCCCCAGCGACTCATAGAACCTGGCGGTGGCGATGGCGCTGGCGCCCGCCCCTGAGAAGACGATCTCGAGATCGGCGAGGTCCTTGTCGGCGATTTCGACCGCGTTAAGGAGGGCTGCTCCGGAGATGATAGCCGTTCCGTGCTGGTCGTCGTGGAAGACGGGGACGTCCATTCGTTCTCGGAGGCGGTCCTCGATGACGAAACACTCCGGCGCCGTGATGTCCTCCAGGTTGATGCCGCCGAAGGTGGGTTCCATGGCCGCCACGGCCTCGACGAAGGCGTCCGGGTCGTCGAGGTCGAGTTCCACGTCGAAGACGTCGATGTCGGCGAAGCGTTTGAAGAGGACGCCTTTCCCCTCCATGACGGGTTTCGAGGCCTGAGCACCGATGTCCCCTAGTCCCAGCACCGCACTGCCATTGGAGACGACGCCGACCAGATTCCCCTTCGCCGTGTAGGAGTACGCCTCGTCGGGGTCGTCGTCGATCTTCCGGCACGGGGCGGCCACCCCTGGGGAATACGCCAGGCTCAGATCCCGTTGTGTGTTCGTCGGTTTGGTCGTCGCGATCTCGATCTTTCCGGGTGGTTCGGACCGGTGGTACTCCAGTGAGTCTTCGTCGAGTCCCATGAATGGACGTATTACGACGGGCAAGAACTATAAAGAATAGGTCGGAGGGAAGTCCCGATAGATGGTGGTCTCCTCCCGGGCACTAATAGCCCCTGCCAGTTTGGAGGAGAACGATCGGTCTGTCGATCCTTTCTTTCACTTCCTAACATGTTTTTGAACAATGAATGATTAAGGGTCTCCTCGGGTCGACCAGTTCCCGAGCGACTGCCAGTGGTTTTCCTTTCATAACTCTCAGCAATGGAACAGTGTTTTTCGTCCGAAAAGTACAAGCAAAATCCCTACAAACCATGTATTCATGGGCCATGAAAAGGCAACTATCAATCGGCGTACGTATCTCAAAGTAACGGGCGCGAGCGGGGCCGCCGTTTTCACGGCGGGCTGTCTGGGTGGACTTACCGGCGGTGACTCCGAAGAAATCGTCCCGGGAACAGCAGTCGGGTTCCCACCGTTCGAAATCCGTAACGAAGACGATGAAATCGACGGGTTCGACGTCGAATTGGTGGAAGCAATCGTTGACGAGACGGATTACACGCTGGGCGAGTGGGAGAATTTCGACTTCAAGACGCTGATCCCGTCGCTCACCAGCGAGAAGATCGACGTGATCGCGGCGGCGCTGACGATTAATGAAGAACGCAAACAAACGATCTCGTTCACGGATCCGTACTACAGCGCCGACCAGGGGATCCTCGTCCGTGAGGGCGGGGATTTCCGCCCGTCAGCGGTGGCCGATCTCGCTGGCCGGACCCTGGGGGCCCAAAAGGGAACGACTGGCGAGGGCGTCATCCAGGACGAGGTCGAAGACGCGGACTACCGGGGGTACAACAGTTACGTGCTCGCGACAGAGGACCTCGAGAACCAGAACCTGGACGCCGTCGTGCTGGACCAACCGGTCGCCCAGTCGTTCGAGGCCAACCGTGACGTCGAAATCTCGTTCGTGTACGAGACTGGCGAGGAATACGGACTCGGTGTCCGGAAAAACGACGACGATCTCAGGGAGGCCCTCAACGACGGGTTGGCGGCAGTCCAGGACAGCGGTGAATTCCAGGAACTGACGACGAAGTGGTTCGGGGAAGAGTAAGTCCCTGATTCATGGACCCGATATTGGCGGGTTTTGATGCATCCGTCCTTGGGCTGACACAACTGAGCGACTGGGTCTACATCCTGGAGAACTGGCAGTACCTCCTGGGCGGGACGGTCCTCACGATCGCGCTCACATTGGTCAGCGTCGTCCTCGGATTCCTCTTGGGATTTCCCGCCGGGACCATCGAGGTGTATGGTGGGCGGTATCTCAAACCCCCAGTCCAGATCCTGGGCGTGATCCTTCGCGGGACGCCCATTCTGGTCATCTTCATGTTTACGTATTTCGTGGTTCCGCTCACCGAATGGTTCCCGATTCATCTGTTGATACCAGGGGTGGGCAGCGCGTTCGTCGCTGCTATCGTTGGCCTGGGGTTACGAAGCGCGGCGTATCAGGCGCAACTGTTCCGGGGATCGATCCAGAGCGTGTCGGGCGGCCAGATGGAAGCCGGGCGGTCGGTCGGCCTGACGAAACTGCAGGCCATCCGGCACGTCGTCGTGCCACAGGCACTTCGACGGAGTATTCCGGGGTTCCAGAACGAATTCACGATCGTGCTCAAGGACACGAGCATCGCCATCGCGTTGGGGCTCGCCGAATTGCTCACCCGGAGTTACAACCTCTTCCAGCGGGCCGAATACACGGATTCGGCACTCGAGGCGCTCCTGTTCATTAGCGCGATCTACTTCGTCCTGACGTTCGCAACGAATCGAGGGCTCGATTACCTGGGCCGCGTCTACCATATTCCGACGGGTGAATCATCATGAGCAACGAGGATCCACTGGTACGTGTCGACGACGTGTACAAAAACTACGGCGACGAAGAGGTATTGAACGGCGTTAGCTTCGAGATCGAACGGGGCGACGTCGAGGTTCTGGTCGGGCCGAGTGGCAGCGGAAAATCCACGCTGTTGCGCTGCATTAACCAACTCACGAAACCAGACGAGGGCGACGTCTACCTCGACGGCGAGCAGGTGACGGCCCCCGAGTATGACGTCAACGAACTCAGACGGCAGGTCGGCATGGTGTTCCAGGACTTCAACCTCTTCATGCACCTGACAGCGGCCGAGAACATCACGTTGGGTCTCAAACGTGTCCGGGGGATGTCGGAGTCGGAGGCTGAAGCGGAGGCGATGGAACGCCTCCGTGAAGTCGGACTCGAGCCGCAGGCCGACTCCTACCCCGCCGAACTCTCGGGCGGGCAGAAACAGCGGGTTGGCATCGCCAGGGCGCTGGCCATGGACCCGAAGCTGATACTGTTCGACGAACCGACCAGCGCCCTGGATCCCGAACTCATTGGTGAGGTGACCCAGGTAATGCGAAAGTTGGCCGAGGAGGGCATGACGATGCTGGTCGTCACTCACGAGATGGGGTTCGCCACCGAGGCGGCCTCGAAGATCATGTTCCTCGACGACGGGGACATCGCCGAGCGGGGTCCGCCGGACAAGATGTTCCAGGACCCCGATCACGATCGGACCAAGCAATTCCTCGAGCGGATCACCCGACTCCACGGCGAGACGGAGGCGCCCCAATGAGCGGCGAACCGGAGACCACCGAGGACGAGACCGAACCCACTCCAGGCCGCACTGGTACGGGGCCAACAATGGGTATCTCGACGTCGGGAATGCTCCGGTGGATCGGGTACGTGGCGGCGATCGTCTTTTGGGGCTGGATGGTATTGCGGTGGGTCACGAACTGGGGATGGAATCCCTGGATGGGCGCCGACGAACTGTTCATTCCCGTCGGCGTCATCGAGGGATATTCGCCGGCGTTCGCCGAGGCGGCCGGTTACCTCCCGGATTTCGCGACGGGTGCGTACTTCACCGTCCTGCTGACAGTAGTCAGCATCCTGATCGGACTGGTGATCGCGATTCCGCTCAGCGTGGCCCGGATTTACGGTCGGTATACGAGCTATCTCTCCCTGTCCTTTACCGAATTGATCCGGGGAACGCCACTGGTCGCCCAGCTGTTCGTCCTCTATTACGGGTTCAACCTGTCCCAGTACTTCCGTGGGATCCTTCCCGGACTCGTTCCGAACGCCGCAGTCTGGGTGGCCCTCATTGGATTCACGATCAATAGCTCGGCGTACCAGGCGGAGTATATCCGGACCGCACTCCAGAGCGTCGACCGTGACCAACTCGTCGCCGCCCGATCGATCGGCCTCACGCAACTGGCCGGCATCAGACGCGTTGTGCTCCCGCAAGGGCTCCGATATGCGATACCCGGGTGGACGAACGAACTCGTTTACCTGATCAAGTATTCCTCGCTTGCGACGTTCATCTCCGTGCCGGAACTGTTCAATCGGGCGGAGAACATCGCGAACACGAACTACAAGTACACGCTCGTGTTCGGTCTCGTTGCACTCGTTTACCTGGCGATCGTGTTGACCGCGACCCAATCGATGGAGGCCTTCGAAGACTACGTGCGGATCCCGGGCGTTGGCACGACCGACGCCGAACGGTGATTTCGAACCCCTGGGGGACTTTTCCCCTGTCCGGTTTGGGAACAGCGACCGCTCATCCAATTGGTTTCGGAACTGTTTCGAACGGTTGAAGGCAGACGGCCGTGAGGTTTTAGGATAGATGACCGATCGGGGGTTCGATCTCGACGACCGCGTCGCCGATGGAGACGGGATTCGTCTCACCCCAGCCGACCACGTCGGCGCTCGTGCAACGTTTGCACCCGATCCCGACGGTGGGCTGCCCGTTCTCGATAGCGAGGCGGTTCTGGTGTTTGCTTCACATAACTACCTGGGCCTGGCGACCGACGAGCGCGTTCAGGAGGCAGCGACGGCCGCTGTCGACGTCGTCGGTACCGGCGCCGGTGCACCGCGTCCGACCGTCGGTGACACGATGGTGCACTGGGATCTGGAACGCCTGCTCGCCGACGTTCACGAGAGCGACCGGGCCCTTACCTTTTCATCCGGTTACGCCGCGAACGTGGGGGCCATCGTCTCGCTCGCGCCGGACGTCGTCTTCGTGGACGAACACGTCCATGCTGGTATCGTGGATGGTATCCACCTCGCCGGGGCGGAACCGGTCAGGTACGATCACCTCGACCCGTACGACCTTCGCGAACGCATGGCCGACCGCACGGATCGCTCACGCGAATCCTGGCTCGTCGCAACGCAGTCCGTTTTCGCGGCTGACGGGATGGCGGCCCCCATCCGCACGCTGTGTGAGGTGGCTGAACAGTACGGCGCCTGGGTGATGGTCGACGAAGGGCTGGCGACCGGGCTCTACCGAAACGGCGGCGGCGTGGTCCAGGCGGAGGACGTCGCCGATAGAGTCCACGTCCAGACCGGGTCGCTGGCCAAAGCGCTCGCCAGCCAGGGCGGGTTCGTCGCGGGGTCGTCGACGCTTGTCGATCACCTGACGCGCACCGCGCGTCCGTTCGTCGAATCGGCCGGATTGGCTCCCCCCGCAGCCGCCGCCGCGAGCGAAGCACTGCACGTTTCTCGACAGGACGACGTTCGCGATCGGCTCTGGTCGAACGTCCAACGACTTCGGGACGGACTCCGCTCGATGGGGTACGACGTGCTTGGCGAATCACAGGTGGTCCCGATCGACCTCGACGATCCGAGAACGGCAACGGAACTCGAAGCGGCCGTGCGCGACCACGGGGTGGTCGTTGCGGCCGAACCACCAACTCCGCCCGGTCCCGTTCGCGGGCGGGTCCTCTTGACTCCAATGGCGACTCACTCGCCTGCGGACATCCAGACCTGCCTGGACGCTTGTTACGAGGCCGGCCACGATCTCGGTCTGCTATGATACCCGCAAAATAGGCCTCGCCGGCCGGGCTTACGGAAGTGCGAGGAGAAAGCCTCGCGCTTCAGCGCGGGGATGAATCCGACATGATAGAGCAGAAAATCCTCT
>JBKEGM010000182.1:0-5610 GCA_046710005.1 Natrialbaceae archaeon | reverse complement strand
AGTTCGACGATTCCGACAGTGTCCCCTGCAGCGGACGCCTGGATCGGCATCCCTTCAACGGAATCATAGGGCGATCGGATGACGCCGATCGGTTCGTACCGAACCTCGTCAGTAGTCATAGGATTCGTTACTAATCACGTTCATAAGACCCTCTCGAATCCATCGCCCTCGTTGGGAAGGGTTACCGTACAGACACGACGCCCACGCTCAATCCCCGTTGACGTTGATGACGAGGACGGGCCACTGCTCGCTGTCGAGAACGCGCTGCGTGACGCTGCCGATATTTCCCAGGCGGTCTCGCCCGGTCTTGCCATGCGTTCCCATGACAATAATGTCGACGTCCTTTTCACGGGCATGCGAAAGGATTCCCCGGTGCGGAACGGCTTCTCGGATCGCGGTTTCGTATTCGACCCCGGCATCCTCCAGGGCGTCTCCCACTCGATCGACGGCATGGTGGCCATCGCGTTCCAGCGACTCCATCACGTCGCTTTCGGCGTCCTTGGAGGCGGCGAGTGACAGCCGTCGATCCACGACATAGAGGACGTACACCGTCGCGTCGTTGTCCTGTGCGAGCGAGGCTGTGTGTTCGATCGTCGTCTTGGTGCCGGCGCTGCCATCGGTCGGGAGGAGTATTCGGTCGTACATACTGGATGGAAGGTGGTCCGCCACGAAAATAGTTGTCCGTGTTGGATTTCTCGACGGGGAGCGACGGCTGGGCCTTAGAGGATCGAGTTCGGCCCCCGAAGTCCTGCGTAGGAAACCAGGGCGAGCCCGACCGCTAGTCCGCCCTGCCAGGCCGGGGAGATCGGAACATTGCCGATCGATGCCCAGCCGGAGACGAGCGTGAAGAGAAGAAACGCCGGCAGGACGATCGCGACCCCGTAGAGCCAGGGGGTGCCGAACGCCCGACCCACGATGCCGGTTCCGCGTTCGTACTCCTCGAGCGCGTCCCGCCCCACGACCCAGCCGGCGAACAGGAGGATCACGAGCAACCCGAGGGTCAACAACTGGTCGACGACGACGCCGGCGAGGGTATCGAACAGGTCGGGAACGAGTGCGGCACTGGTCCCGGTCACGGCCAACAGGGCGGAGATGCCGAGCGTGGCCTGCCGTCGCTCGAGTTCGTGCTCGTCCACCAGGTAGGAGACGGGAAGTTCGAGGATGCTGATCGAACTCGACAGCGCGGCCAGCGCGACGACGAGGAAGAAAACCGTCGCCAGAACACTTCCATAGGGTAACTCCGCGAACGCACCGGCCAGGCTCACGAAGAGGGCGCCCGGGCCACCGCTCCCGGGATCGACGTTCATCGAGAACAGCAGGGGGAAGACGACCAGCCCTGCGAGAACGCCGACGATCGTATTGAGGACGGCGATCGACGCGCCGTCCGCCGGGAGCGAACGCCCCTCGTCGAGGTACGAGGCGTAGGTGATCATGGTCCCCGCGCCGACCGAAAGCGTGAACAGCGCCTGGCCGGCCGCGGCCCTGAGGAGCCCGAAGGGGTCCGACTGGATCGGGGCGGGGTCGAACGAGAGGTAGAAGTCCAGGCCGGCGCCGGCGCCGGGGAGGGTGACCGCCCAGGCGGCCAACCCGACGAGGAGGACGACGATCAGGGGCATCATTACCGTCGTCGCCCGTTCGATCCCGTCGCGGATCCCGCTGGCCACGATTGTGGCGGTGAGCCCGAGGAACGTCAGGTGAAAGGCGACCGCCTCGAGGCCGAAGTCGATGCGCTCGAAGTAGGCGCCGGGGGCGGCAAAGTACGCCCCGGAGGCGCTCTCGATCGTGTACCGGAGGATCCAGCCGCCGACGACCGTGTAAAACGAGAGGATGGCGATCGACGTCACGAGATACAGGAGGCCGACGACGCGCCAGCGGCGGGATCCCGAGAGCGAGTGCAACGCCCCGACGGGGTTTCGTGTCGATCGTCGCCCCAAAACGAACGCACCAAGCAGTCCGGGAACGCCCACGAACAGGACGAGGACGAGGTAGACGACCAGGAACGCACTGCCGCCGTTTTCCGCCGCCATCCAGGGGAACCGCCAGAGGTTCCCGAGCCCGACTGCACTCCCCACGGCCGCGAGGATGAACCCGATTCGCGATTGCCACGTTTCTCTGACCATCAATAACATACTCAAGATCTAAAGTTGGCATAGGTGCTTCGGGTCAATACTGTGAAAATGGACGGCCCCTACCCATCTCGTGACGATAGGCTTACCAGTCGCGCACGCGATTGGTACTTCATGACGACGATTGCCTTCCTCTCGGTCGCACCGGTCGTTGAGGAGAGCATGGCTGACGAGGTAGCCGTGGCCGTCGATGCACTCGATAACTTCGACGTTACCTACGAGACGACGCCCATGGGAACGACGATCGAGGCCGACAATGCGGCGGAGATTTTCGCCGCGGCACGGGCCGCCCACGAAGCGGTCGACGGCGACAGGGTTTCGACCTTCCTGAAGATCGACGACAAGCGAACGGTCGATCAGCGGGCTGGAGACAAAGTTGCCGCCGTCGAGCGAGAACTGGGTCGTAAAGCTCGTTCGGACCGATAGTCGAGTCAACGGTGAGTCTGATTCTGGACGAGTACAGGTCTCCTTCTGCCCCCGAACTGCTTTCTCGGTCGGGTGGCGCGGCACTGTCGTTTCCCGTTGGATAGATTCTGGTTCACGTCCGGCAAGCAGCAACCCAAAGCGATCGGAATACATGTCACCGATTCCGTGACATCGGTTACCATATGTGATTGTATTAGGACTGATATTTGTGGTGTGATAGCATAATCCTCAAACGGAGAATTTAACGGTTTGACACGGGTTATAAGTCATTACAAACAGTGACATACATCGTTATCAAAAAGTGAGGTTTAAGTAGATGCAGTAACAACGTAAAGTTGAGATGTCAACCCGAACACTTCGCGATACGTCGCATGCAGTAGACTGGACAGCCATGGGGAACACCCTCGTTGGATACGGCATCGGCGCGGTGCTGGCCACGCTGTTCGTTGCCTACCTCGTCAGCCTCGTCGCCACCGTTCCGTTCACGCTTCTGCTTATCGGGGCGGTCACTTTCGGTATTATCGTTTTCTCGGCCGCGCTGACCTCCGGCGACCTGGTTTCCGTTACGAACGCAACCCGACGACCGTCGGACAATTCGTTTGTCTTCCGGAAGCAGACGTCCGCCAAAGGCCGGCTCACTGCCGCTATCTACAGCACGAGCCTTATCGTCGTCTCTTTCGCACTGCTGGTCGCGCTGGCCTGAATCTGAATTTCGGACGGGACCGATCGGACGACCGTCGCCAACCAGTTCATGATTCCTGCTGGTTTTGAATTTCTGCTGGAATCCTCCGTCTGACACCCTCCGAGTTCCCGTCCGGGAAGCGTTGTGTCCTGACCCATGGAACGTACTCTTTTAGCCGGGGGCGACCCAGACTGGCATATGGAGAGCCTGAACCGGATGGCCATCGAACTCGTTGACGAGGCACTCGAATTCGTCGACGAACTCGCAATCGATGCCATCGAACTGGACAACGACGCAACCGTGCTGGACTTCGGCGTCGACGTTGACGGCGGCATCGAGGCCGGCTTGCTTTTAACCGAGATTCAGACCGCCGGGCTGGCCACGCTCGGAACTCGCATGGATGCAGTGGGAGACGTCCCACTCGTCCACGTGGATCTGACGACGGACCAACCGGGGCTTGCCCTGCTCTGTGCCCAGAAGGCCGGGTGGGAGGTTAGCGTCAATGGTTTCGAGGGGCTCGGGAGCGGCCCAGCTCGGGCGCTGGTCGGCCAGGAAACAGCCTTCGAAAGCGTCGGGTATCACGACGCGTTCGATCTCACGGTCCTCGCGCTGGAAGCCGATGAACTGCCAGACGAGGCGGTTGCCAAGCACGTCGCTGACCTGGCGGACGTCGAACCGAGCGGCGTTTTCCTCCCGACGTTTCGGACGGCCAGCCTGGTCGGGAGCGTCTCCACAGCAGCCAGGGCGGCCGAATTGGCCGTCTTTCGACTCGCGGAACTCGGTTACGACCCGAACGACGTCCTGACCGCCAGCAGTTCCGCGCCGGTCGCCCCAGTTGCCGGCGACGAAGAAACCGCTATGGGTCGCACGAACGACGCCCTCGCGTACGGGTCACAGGTCTCGCTGACGGTCCGGGAGGACTTCGACCGCTTCGACCAAGTGCCTTCCAGCGCCACCGAAGAGTACGGCCGCCCGTTCGAAGCGATCTTCGCGGACGCTGACTGGGATTTCTATGAGATTCCAGAGTCGGTCTTCGCCCCCGCTCAGGTCACCATCGACGTGCTCGGCGGGCCAACCCACGCGCTGGGTGAACGGGAGGAATCGATCCTTCTCGATTCGTTTAGACTCTGAATCGAAACCCATGCAATTCAAACCGGTCCCCAGCCCGCCGGACTCCCTGGAGTTCGTCGAGGAAGCCCGATCGACGGTCCCACTCGTGCCGAAGTCCGAGCACGACTGCTGTGGTCGACTGCAGCACCGGACGACCGTCGACAGGCGCGACAATGCCGAAACGTGGCTGACGTTTCTGCGGGCGCTCGAACTCGTGGCGGAACACGAGACTGGCTACGCACGGACCCGGACCGAGTTCGACCGGGATGCTATCGCCACGGCTTTCGAGGAACGCGTGTTTGCTGCGGACACCATCCTCGAAACGCTCCGGGCGGCCGATACACCGCTGGACGTCGACACTGTTTTCGACCGCGTCGAGGAAACAGTGCCTCGTTGGGAACGGGATCGACATCCCGAATGGCGCGATGTCTGGCACAAGAGAGTGGCAGACCTGCTCGAGTGGGCCGTCCTTCTGGGGTTTGCGGAGCGAACGGACGGCGGTTACCGAGCGATCGCCCCGGACCGATCGGACGCCGACTGACTTTTCCACGCCGGCCCCATACTCCTCACCGATGACTGATGTGGACGCCGTGTTGTTCGACCTCGACGACACGCTCTGTGAGTACCGACGGACGACCGAGGAACTGATCGAGTTGTCGTTCGACCGTGTTGGGGTCGAACCAGTGTTTACTGTGGACGATTACCACGCACGCTATGGCGACTTCGTGGACGTGAGCGAGACGATTCAGGACCTTCGGAAGCAATGTTTCGCCGCGCTCGCCGACGAGGCGGGGAAGGATCCAGCAGTTGGCGAACGTGTCGCCGAGGTTTTTTCCGGCGAACGAGACCACGGCAACGTTCGCCCGTTGCCTGGAGCGTCGGCCGCCGTGGAGCGCCTCGCCGACGTCTATCGACTCGCGATTGTCACCAACGGCGCCCCGGAGATGCAAGCGGCGAAACTCGAGGCGCTGTCATTCACCGACGCGTTCGAAACGGTCGTCTACGCCGGCTACGATGTCCCGGCCAAACCCGATCCGGCGCCGTTCTATCGTGGCCTCGACGTCCTCGGGTCAGCGCCCGAGCAGGCGGTACACGTGGGGAATTCCCTCGAGTCCGACGTCGCCGGGGCGGCAGCGGCGGGCGTTCGAAGCGTCTGGCTGGGAAACGGTGTCGAGACACCGCGACCCGCGCCGGATTACCGAATCGAATCCCTGGAGGAACTCCGGACGCCGCCCTGGGAACCGGCCAGGTGATACGAGATGTCCA
>JBKEGM010000181.1:0-5631 GCA_046710005.1 Natrialbaceae archaeon | reverse complement strand
TGCGCTACTCGCCTGCGACTGCGTTGCTCGTTGAGGACGGGGGCTTAGCGCCCTTCACCGCAACGCTAAAAAAGTCACAAAAACGGTACCGTCCTTGAACCGAGCAGGTTCGGATACGGACGGTCGGCGGGATTTGCCCCAAATATTATGGTTATTGACAAACCCCAATGGGTTATGGATCGATCGAGTCCCCGGCGCTCGCCGATCGACGCGGTGTTCGACGCCGCCGGGGACGGTCTCGCCGTCATCGAGCACGGCACTTACGATCGCGTATCCGAGACGTACGCCGACCTCCTGGAGTACGAGGACCCGGATGCCCTCGAAGGGAGGCCATGGACGGAGCCGTTTCCAGAAATCCAAGAGGATCGTCTCGAGTCCGAAATCAGAGCGGTTGTCGAAAATAAGCAATCCTGGCAGGGTATCCTCGACGGCGTGCTGGCAAACGATTCTACGAGCCAGGTGGCGCTTTCGCTAGAACCGTTCGGGGAAGTAGGTGTCGTCGCGGCAGTCCGGCTAGCAACGGGCGAATCGGGCGGGGATGAACCAAGAGGAGAAGAATCCGGTGGACCGTCAGAAAAAGCAGCACCAGCCGGTGAAACGATCACCGACGACGGAAGAACCGCCAAAACAGGGCTCGCCGATGTATCAGATGAACGCTGGACAGTGCCCGGAATGAACGGCCACGGTCCAAAGCAAGCAGTGGAGGCAATCGATAGCGACCCCGCCGATTCCGTGCCGAAGGTTGACGCGCCGACAGCCACCGAAGAATGCGACCGGATCCACGATCGGCCGTTTGTCAAACGGGTCCTCGACGCGTTGGATGACGTGATTTACGTGGTCAACGAGGACGGACGTTTCGTCCTCTGGAACGATCGACTCGTGGAAACGACCGGCTACGAACCCGAGGCGCTGGAGCCAATGGATCCGACGGCGTTTTTCGCTGCCGACCAACCACACGACCTGCCGGAGGACTGGTCAGCGATGACCGATCTGGACGACCGACGGGTCGAACTCGACGTCGTCACGAGCGACGGCGAAACCATCCCCCACGAGTTTCACTCTGCCACGTTCGAATACGACGGTCGCCGGTACCGGGCCGGGATCGTCAGGGACGTCACCGACAGGCGTCATCGGGAACGCGCCCTCGAGAACAGCGAGGAGCGGTACCGACAACTCCTGGAAACCGCGCCGGTCCCCATCGGCGTGGTCGCCGACGGCGTCGTCGTTTATTGTAACGCGGCCGCCGTCGAGTTCTTCGGTGCCAACGAGCCTGGCGACGTACTCGGCCACTCCGCCCTGGAGTTCGTTCACGAGGACGACCGGGAGATGGCCGCCGAGCGACTCGAGCGCGTTTTCGAGGAGGGTGAAGTCGCCAAGCCGATCGAGGAGCGGTTCCGGACCCTCGATGGAACGAGCCGAACCGCGGAGGTGGCCACGGCCCCGATCAACTACGAGGGTGAGCCGGCGGCCCAGATCGTGTTCAACGATGTGAGCGAGTACAAAGCGACCCAGCAACGTCTCGAGGCGTCGCGCGAACGCTACCGTCGGCTGATCGAGGCGGCGCCCGTCCCCATATGGGTGCAGGGAATCGAAGAAATCAGGTTCTGCAACGAGGCGGCCGTGGACTTCTACGGGGCAGCGGACCGCGAGTCGCTCGTCGGTCGGTCGGACCTGAACTTCGTCGTCCCGGAGGAGCGGGAGCGCTCACGCGAGCGAAACCGGCGCATCCTCGAGGATGGCGAGGTTATGGAAGGGATGGAAGGTTCAAAAGTGGGACTGGATGGAAAGACCCGTCACGGCCTGTTCTCCGGCGCGCCGATCCGGTACGACGGGGACAACGCCATCCTGGTCATCGCGAGGGACATCACGAAACGCAAGGAGCGTGAGCGCGAACTGGAACGAAACAAGACGATCATCGAAACCGTCGTTGACGGCGTGTATGCCCTTGACGAAGACCGCGAGTTCACGTTCGTCAACGATGCGCTCTGTGACATGCTCGGTCGTTCACGGGAGGAACTGCTGGGAACTGACGTGCGTGAACTGTTCCTTGATGAGGACCTCAAACGGGCAGCGGCGGACATGCGAGAAAGGGTCGTCTCGGGAGACCTCAGCAAAGGCACCCTCGATGCAACCGCAAAGACGCCGGACGGAGAGCGCATCGACCTGGAAGCGAACTACCGCCTCCTTGGGGAAGCAGAGGAAGACGAATTCCCGGGGAGCGCCGGTGTCATCAGGGACGTCACCGAACGCAACCGTCGCGAGCGGGAAATCGCCAGACAACGCGACGAGCTCGAACGAATCACCCACATCAACGACCTCGTGCTGGACGTCATCCGTTCGCTCGTCGAGACGTCGCCGGGGGAGGACTTCGAGACGGCCATCTGCACGCAACTCGCTGGTGATGATCCGTACCAGTTCGCCTGGATCGGTCACGATGCAGTGGACGGGACGGTGGTGCAGCCACGGGTGAATGACGGTATCGACGAGACGACGGTGATCGACCGCCTACAAACGGAAGACGATCCGCTTGAACAACTCGTTACGGAAACTCTCCGAACCGGTAGCGTTCGAACCGATCACGACGATGAAGGGCTGGACATGGCAACGATCCCGATCGGTCACGGCACCGCAACCGACGGGGTTCTTTGTTTGGGAACGGATCGGGCCGGCGAGTTCGGTGACCGCGAGCAAGAAGGCCTGGCCGTGCTGGGGGAAACCATCGGGTTCGTTCGCAACGCACTGGAGAACCGAAAGTTGCTGGTCACGGACGCCGTGGTCGAGTTAGAGTTTGCCGTCCGGGACGCTAAATCGCCGGTGGTAGCCGCCGCAAGCGAGACCGAGGCGACAATATCTTTAGAGGGCTACGTAGAGGCCGATGATGGGATCTGGCTACTGTATCTCGGCGTCCAGGAAGGCGCTTCGACGACAGTCGCCGAGGCCTTAAAAGGGGTCGAGTCGGTGGCATCAGCCCGCGTTCTCACTGCCGAAGACGACGCGGGCGGACACGTCGAAGCCCGCGTGACCGGGACCTGCTTGCCCCGGACTCTGCTCGCTTGTGGTGGCAGCGTTCGGACCGGGACCGCCACTGCCGGCGAGGCCCGGTTCGTCGTCGAGGTGCCGATCGGTAGCGATGTCCGGCGCGTTGTCGAACGGGTGACGGGGAAATATCCGAACGCGACGCTGCTCGCCCAGCGCGAGCGCGACGGCGCAGTCCAGCCACCCGGCAGAATTAGCCACTTGCTCGAGGACGAGTTGACCGACCGACAGCGATCCGCACTCCGGACCGCCTACCATGCCGGGTACTTCAAGTGGCCCCGCGAGAGCACCGCCGAAGAGGTCGCGGACGCGATGGACATTTCCTCACCGACGCTGCATAGCCACCTTCGACGCGGCGAGCGGAAGCTCCTGCGAACACTGTTCGACGATGGGGCGTAACGGGCGACGGGTTTACGCCCGACCGCCCCGAGTTACCGCGCATGTTTCCCGCCTTCGATGTCGTTCCCGCCGTGGATGTCAAAAACGGAACTGTCGTCCAGCTAATCAGCGGCGAACGTGGCACCGAGACGACGTACGGCGACCCAGTCAGCGCTGCTAAGCGGTGGGTCGACGAGGGCGCGCAAACCCTCCACCTGGTCGACCTCGACGGCGCGTTCGAGGGTGAACGAGGGAACGCGGCGGCTATCGCCGCGGTGGTCGAGGCGGTGGGCGACGATGTCGACGTCCAGGTGGGCGGGGGAATCCGGACGGTCCCCGACGCAGTCGACCTCCTGAATCGCGGCGTGGACCGAGTCATTTTGGGAACCGCCGCGGTCGAACGCCCATCGATCGTCAGCGAAATCGACGAGGCCCGCTCCGGAAGCGTCATCGTCAGCCTGGACGCGAAGGATGGTGAGGTCGTCGTCGAAGGATGGACGGAAGGCACTGGTCTCGATCCTGCCGAGGCTGCCACCCGGTTCGCCGAGCACGGCGCGGCCGGGATTCTCTTCACCGACGTTGACGTCGAAGGACGATTGGATGGTATCGAGGTCGAGCGAGTCCGGAGAGTCGTCAAGGCCGTCGATATCCCCGTAATCGCGAGCGGGGGCGTCGCAACCGTTGAAGACGTCGTGGGGCTTCAGGACACTGGGGCGGCAGCGGTCGTCGTTGGCACCGCATTGTACGAGGGCCGGTTCTCCCTTCAGGAGGCGAGAGCCGTCGTCGACGCGCGGTAAACCGTGGGCAGGTTCCGCTCGACACGAGGTGGATCGAAACCTACTGGATCAGGCCGCCCGTATCCCTACCGAGTCGTCCATCCGTGAACGTCATCCTGACTGGCAAACGAAACGTCGGTAAGACCACGGTCGTAGAACGAGTCGTCCGCCGGCTCGAGGACCGAGATCTCGATCCGGTCGGTTTCTATACTGCGGGCGGCCCCGAAACGCTGGAACTAGTTGGCGTCCAGTCTGGCGATCGAACCCACTTCGCCTCCCAATCGGAGGAATTCGAAGACAGTATCTCCGTGGGGCGGTACGCCGTCGATCCCGAGGCAATCAAACGGGGACGGGCACTCGCAAGGCAAGAGGGCGACGTCCTGGTCGTCGACGAAATCGGTAAACTCGAACGACGGGGCGAGGGTTTCGCCCCATTCCTCAGGGAACTCGACACGGCGCAGTATGACGGGGTACTCCTTTCCGTCAGGCAGGGCGTTGTGCCGTACGTGCGCGAGCAGTTTTCACCAGTGCCTCAGATCGAACGGATCGTTGTCACCGAATCGAACCGGGACGACCTCCCCGCCCGGATCGCATCGTTGCTGACCCAGGACCAGTAGAGCGAACAGTAGTGCGGGAAAACCCGATTCCCTCTCGGCTCTGACTGAGCCATCATGAGTCAGTTGTCGGAGTCAAGGGCCCGACCAGAACCCGAACCATCCGTCAGTGCCGAAATCGCTTTCTCGGTGACTTCTGGCACTGCATCCTCGGCGTCTTCGGCACCGGATTGTTCCGCGACGGCCGGGTCCTGCGGAACGACATGCGTTCGTCCGCTTCGATCGAATACCTCGACTGGGACGTCGTAAACCGTCCCGACGACGTCCGCTGTCAGCACTTCCTCACCCCCGGCGGCGTACACCTCGCCGTCGTAAAGGAAGGCGAAACGATCGCAAAAGCGAGTGGCGAGATCCAGGTCGTGGATCGCGACGATGCCCGCACGATTCGACTCGTGCACGGCGGCCCGGACGCGTCGCATGACCTCGTGCTGATGTTTCAGGTCGAGCCCGCTGGTTGGTTCGTCCAGCAAAAGGACGTCCGCTGCCTGGACGAGCGCGCGGGCCAGTAAAACGGTCCGTCGCTGGCCACCGCTGAGCGTCGGGACCTGGCGCATCGCTAGATCCCGGATGCCCAGTTCATCCAGCACCCGCTCCACCACCTTCCGGTCCTCGTCCGTCGGGCGCCACTGAAAGTAGGGCTGGCGACCCAGGAGCACTGTATCGAACACCGTTGCTGGGGGTGTCGACCCTTCTACCTGCGGCAGGTAGCCGATTCGTCTGGCAACCTGCTCTCGCGAGAGCGTGGTGATGTTCGTCCCGTCCAGGGTGATCTGGCCCCCGTCGAGATCATGCATCGCGTCGATTGCCCGAAGTAACGTCGTCTTCCC
>JBKEGM010000180.1:0-5652 GCA_046710005.1 Natrialbaceae archaeon | reverse complement strand
AACGAAGTTTGGGATGGATCCGGGACGGTTTCGGCCGGCGATAGTGCAACTATCATGAAATATGGCGACGGGGATACGTTGAGCGAAGGCAAGCGGATCATTGTCGTCTGGAAAAGTCCGGGCGGGGATAAGAGCTACATTTTGGCTCAGTACGTGGTCAAGTAGTGTAGTCCGCCGGTTTCTGACAATCTCCGGTCAGGTCTCCGAAATACCCCACAAGAGAACGAGGAGGATGACCAAAATCAGCGAAGTCAGTCCTGTGACGACTGGCCCACCCACGATGGATTCTCCACCTGAGGCGCTCCCAACGAGGAGGGCGACTCCCACGACCACGGAAAGCACGCCAAACAACACTGCCTCAGGGTTTTCGGTTATGGGAGCAAATCGACCCGGCTCTGCCCCGCCGGGAATGAATTGAACAAAGCGGATGTCTTCCACCTGCCTCGTCCCGCCTTCGTACCGAGATCGCGTCCATCGCCACTGGTCCCGCGAGGAGTCTTCGACACCGAGGTCGTACGCGTACATGATCACGTACTTATGTGAGCAATCGTTGACCAGTTGTCTGAACTGGGTGAATTCCTGTTCGCTGAATTTTCGATAGATATTGATCCCGATTTCGTCGTTGACGATCAAGTCACATTGGGTTTCATCCACAGAGGCGTCGATTTCGGCCCGTTGCGGTGCTTCAATCGGATCCGGATTGAGGGCTCGATCCAGATACAGTTGCATCCGTTCGGCGGCAACCGTGTAGGAATGGAACGTGGGTTCCCAGGACTCCAGCAGGTCGATGACTTCCTCATAACTGACCTCATTTGGCCGTGACATTGTCCGGTCTGGAGTCCTCAATTCGGGTAATGGTCCTTCCGACGTTTCCGTTCGAGACCGAATTCACAGCCAATATTCTTAAGATGACCGGCCGAGGGCGGGAATCGACGTGACTTTGCCACTGGAACAACCCGATAAACGTATGAACGGTGACGATCGTCGTGACGTGGCAGTGAGGGCCGCCGAAGCCGGGGCAACGGTGGCATTAGAGTCGTTTCGAGCCGGAATCGCCGTCGACACTAAGGAGGGAAAAACCGACGTTGTGACACAGGCAGACCGTGACGCCCAGGCAGCTGTGGTTTCTAGTATCGAGGATGAATTCCGGGCTGACGAAATCGTCGGGGAAGAATCCGAGGCCCGTAAAACGGTTCCGGCGGAGGGGCCCGCTTGGGTAATCGACCCGATTGATGGCACAAACAATTACGTTCGGGGGGTACGCGAGTGGGGGACGAGCGTGGCCGCTGTGGTCGACGGCGAACCTGTTGCGGCAGCAACTGTGCTCCCAGCGCTCGGGGATACATATGTCGGGGGCTCGAACAAGGTCACTCGGAACGGGCAGAATATTGCAGTAAGCAACCGGACGGATCCGGAACTGTGCGCGGTTGCACCAACCATCTGGTGGGGGTTCGATCGTCGGGACGAGTACCAAACGATCGCGACCGGGATCATCAAGCGTTTCGCTGATCTCCGCCGGGTCGGTTGTGCGCAAGCCTCGCTTGCAATGCTTGCAGACGGCGCAATCGATGGCGTGGTCACCAACCTCAAACCCAATCCGTGGGACTCGATCGCGGGCGTATTTCTGGTTCGCCGCGCCGGAGGAAAGGTGACCGACCTGTCCGGGGAATCATGGCACATGGATTCCACGGGGCTCGTTGCGTCGAACGGTCAGATTCACGACGAATTGCTCGACGTGGCCCAGACAACCGACGCGGTTCGCACTCATTGACATCCTCCTCCGCCTGAAGGCGGAGGTATCCCGAGGTTGGGATATTACGGTTTGCAGTCCACCACCTCTCGTTGCGGTTGGACTCCGCAGGAGAGGTCATACAGGTGGACTGCTGGCTGTGCCAACCAGCCGGTACTCCTATCTCCACCCAGATCGGGTGCAGACTCAGAGTTACTTTCGGTGATGTCAAGACGGATGTTCTCCGCTCCATTCACGTCCACGTTGAACGCCGCATCACAGTCCTCACACACATACAGGCCGCGTTCGACACGCTGACTGTCCTCTCCTCTACCGCAGATGCAACACGTCATGCTCGTGTCGCTCTCGTCCACTTCCACGACTTCGATTCCCTCGACCTTCGCCTTGTATTCGAGAATCGAGGTAAATCGGTCAAACGCCCACCCGTGCAGGGCGAGGTTGCCATGTTTGCCCCAGTTTTTCGAGTTGCCCTTCTCGTTCTCGCGTACACCTTCCAAGTTCCCGACGTTAATGCGACCCACACCACGCTCGACACATTTCTCCACGATGTGTTTGCCGAGACTGTGGAAGAAGTGGGTACGACGTTCAGACCACTTGTGATGGAGTCGCGTGGCCCTCTCGCCACTGCTGTCGTCGTACTTGGCGATTTCTTTCGGGAAATAATAGCCGTCCTGTTTCAGGCGGTTGCCGGGGTACAGGTCGGCGTCCTCGGTGCTGTACGCGACGGCGGCGAAGTTGCTGATGCCGAGGTCGATGCCCGCTGTCTCGTTGCCGGGAGCGTTGGGTGTCTCGATCTCGTCCTTGCAGACGAGGTGTAACTCCCATCGCTCCTTCGCATGGTCGTAGACGGCGCGGACTTGTTGCAGGTTTTCAACCCCGACGCCGGGGCGTGTCTCGTATTCGACAAGGATGTACTCCCACGCTCGGGGGTGTTCCTTGTGATTCGCACCCTTGGAGAGGCGGACACGGTTGTTCTTCGTGTCGTGACGAATACCGTTCTGCTTCCACGTCACCGTCGAACGGGGGTGTTCTTCGTGGACGCGGCGACCCTCGTCGTCGTAGTAGTTTTCTTTGCGGTAGCCAGGCGGATTGTCGCTGTCATCATCACTGGAGTACCACGAGTTGAAGGCTTCAGCGAGTTCCTCCAGAACCCGCTGACTGGACTGCGAGTGCAGTCCCTTGTACTTTGGATGCGTCTTCAACTCGTCTTTCAACTCCTCGTGGTCGGGAATCTCGCCCGTCTCCTCCCAGACTTCTCGGGAGTGGTAGTTGGCGACGTTCCAGAGCTTGCTGGCACTCCACCCGTGACGGTTGAGCGAGTCCTCAACCTGTGAGCGATTGCGGATTTTCGCTCGATGGGTGCGGTGGACCTCCAGCATTCTGAACGCCTGTATAATCACTTATAATCGCTTCTCTTGTAAAATTCTGATTGAGAGCGGTGGAATATCCAGCGATGCTATCGACGGTGGCCTGTGGTATGGGTTGTCGGATTCAACCCGCGCCTAAAGGCGCGGGTATTCTCCTTGCTCTTTATAATATCGAAACCGATGCGTTGGGGAACCCTCTTGTTGCTGAAGCGCTAACCACCCGATCAGATGTCCGAAGGACCGGCATTCAGACCTGTCCAAGAGGGGACACCAACGGAGGAATCCCAACCGGAACCACGGCAGCTGTGGGCCGTACTCAAGATCGACGTGGGGGACGAATGCCCGCTGACGAACATCGACGCCACCATCCGGAACGTCGACCTCCAGCAGATGAACGGCAAGTGCAAGGCGACGGTCGTCACCGACGATACGGACATGAACGTTCTCCAGACCAGCCAGTCGATGGGCACCGACTGCATCTCCTGGGTGTTCCACGAACACGGCCTGGTTCCCCAGGTCATGGATGCCGGTGAGTACTCGCTCACGATCTCGGTGTACCCCGACGAACGGGAAACGCTCCCGGAACTCGTCGAGTCGCTCCGGGACCTCGGATACGTCGTCGACGTCAAGCGACTGGTGGGCGTCAGCCAGGATCTAATCGAGCGGTCGACAGTCCTCTGTGACCTCTCGGTTTTGACCGAAAAACAAGAAGAAGCGGTCGAACTCGCGACCGAATGGGGCTACTACGACCGGTCGTCTGAAGCCGACATGGGCGATATGGCCGACGAACTGGGTATCTCGAAGTCCGCGCTATCCCGCCGGCTCAAGTCCGCCGAGGCGAAACTGATGCTCGAACTCATGGCGGATTCGGAGGACGACTGTAACTGATCGGCGATTGCGCTTCCGGCGCCGACATAAAAGCCGCAACTATTGCAAGTGAGGGCTACCGGCCCGGAAGGATTATCAGGAAACAGTCGAACACGGCGTGAGGCAATCGGCCGACCCGGAAACCGTCCGTCTGCCGACCGTCAACGAAACGGGACTCCAGTCGGCCGGCGCATCCGAGTTGGAAGCGCGTCGACGGCCGCCAGCCGCCGGACGAAACGGACGCGAAGATCACGATTCAATCCAATGTCAGACGCCAATCGAATGCCAAGCGACACTCCCGACCCGACCACGGACGAAGAGCCAGACCGGATTGTAGACGACAGTGCTGACCAAACGGCGGACGACGCCTCGGCCGATCGTCGCCCGCTCTGGGTCGTGATCGAGATCGACGTCGGCGACGACTGTCCGCTGACCGACGTCGACCGGACGATCCACGACGTCGATCTCCAACAGATGGGCCGCGTGTGTCGGTCCCAGGTCGTTACCGGCGAAGAGGACGACGTCGAAGTCCTCCACATGGAGCGGCACATGGAGAAAGAGTGCGTCGCCGACGTATTCCACGACCACGACTGCGTTCCCCACGTCACCGACGTCCGGTCGGACTCGATTCTCGTGACGGTCCACCCCTGCGATCGATCGATGATCCCGGAACTCATCAGCGGGTTACAGGGGGTCGGCTATCAAGCCCGCGTGGATCGGATCGTCCGGATCGACGAGGAGGTACTCGGGACGCCGCCTGTGCTGTGCGATTTCAGTCTCCTCACCGAGAAACAGCAGGAAGCCCTGGTCCTGGCCGTCGAACACGGGTACTACGAGCAACCCCGGCAGGCCACCCTGGAGGATCTCGCCGAAAGGCTCGGCGTCGGCAAGTCAGCCGTCTCTCATCGGCTCAAGGCCGCGGAAGCCAAGATCATCCGGAACCACATGCCACGGACGAACGATCTTTGACCGTTTCATTTAAAACGTTCAATAATCCGGAGTCGAACCTACCTCCGAGGGACCCATATCCCGAACCGTGAGCAACCGATGAATCAGGACCAGCCCCAGTCAGAAGAACTTGCTGACGAACTCGAGGACCACCTGCCAGACGACTTCCTCGACCGGGAGATCGAAGAGATGGTCGACGTTGTCGATGACGTCAGCGACCGCTACGAACACCGCGAACTCCATTTCATCTGTACCGGCACCGAGATCCTGGTGATCTACGACCGGGAGAACGACGACTGGATGCAAATCGAACGCGACCGCGAGAAGTAACGTCGACGGTCGCCCTTGGACGGACGAACGGCCGAAAACTGGACCTTTTCAGGCGGCAAGGCGCGGCCGCCGCCAGCAGCCACCCATCCGTACTGCCTCGACCGCGTCGGCCGGCTGCGCGACTTCCAAAAACCTAATCAAGCGGTTTCCGTACCGCCCACAACGATGGTCAAATACGAACCGATCGGGTACGTCAGGTCGCCGTACGAAGAGGAACCGCCTTTCCAACCCCAACCGGAGGGCGAGGCGTTCGCCGTGGAACGCGAGCCCGAGTACGCCGACGTCGACCGCATGCTCGCGGACGTCGAGGAGGTCACGGCGGGCATGCCGACCTTCCCGACGAACGTCAAACACGGCGACGGCCTCGAAAACCTCTTCAACTATCTCGAC
>JBKEGM010000179.1:0-5738 GCA_046710005.1 Natrialbaceae archaeon | reverse complement strand
GAAGCGGCGTCGCCGGCGACGAACTCGGCGCAGCCCACATCAAGATGAACGAGGACGGGTCGTTCATCCTCCAGGTCGGCGGCGTCGACACCGGAACCGGAACCGACACGATGGTGAGCCAGATCGCCGCCGAGACGCTCGGCTGTGAGCCGGGAGACATCGTCGTCCATGCGTCGGATACGGACATCGCCCCGTTCGACTATGGCGCCTACGCCTCCTCGACGACCTACATCACGGGGCAATCCGTGAAGAAGGCCGCCGAAGACGCGAAGGAGATGCTCTTCAAGTGGGGTTCGAAGATGCTCGAGGAACCCCCGGACCGCCTCGCCGCCGAAGGTGGCGAAGTCACAAGCGAGGTGACTGGCGAGAGCGTCACCTTGGAAGAGATCGGTTACGGGTCGATATACGGCGGGGACGAACGCGAACAGGTCATGGGCGAGGCAAGCTTCTCGACCGACGAGAGTCCACCGCCGTTCGGTGCCCAGTTCGTGGACGTCACCGTCGACGAGGAAACGGGCGAGTTCGACATCAACGAGATGGTCTTCGCCGCCGACCTCGGCGTCGCCATCAACCCGCCGCTCGCCGAGGGACAGATCGAGGGCGGCGAACACATGAGCCTCGAACTGGCGACCAGCGGCGGGTACGAGTTCGAGGTGGATGGAACGCCGAAGACCCTTAGCTTCGAACGCTACGGCATGCCCCGGGCGACCGATCACCCGTCGATGGAGACGATCCTGGTTGAAACCCACGAGCCGTCCGGGCCGTTCGGGGCGAAGTCAATTGCGGAACTCCCGACCAATGGCGTGGCCCCGTCACTCGGGAACGCGATCCGGGACGCGGTCGGCGTCCGGATCCACGAGTTGCCGATCACCGCCGAGAAGATCCGAACGAAACTCGAAAAGGAAACGGACGACGAGAAAGAGAGCTGACGCCCTGAATCGGGGGAGAAAGGAGTAAGCTCCTGTCGCCCCCGCCCACTGCCGATAGATGGCTACGATTCGCGGGCGAATCGTGACCCCAGGACGGATCTCGCGGCGGGGAGCAGGCTGGTAATCCTCGGACCCCATCGTTTTACTCCGAATCGATGCCGAACACTTCGATCTCGTTCCCTTCGGTATCGACGAAGTGGAAGGTCCGATACTCGCTGAATTCGAGTATCTCGTCGTGAACCATCTCCGGCGCGAGCCGTTCGATCCGACGATACGCCGCATCCACGTCGTCCACCCGTAAGTTCGGGACGCAATTGTTTCCGAATTCGAACTCTAACCCATCGGATTCGGCATGGTAGAGCCCGAAAGCGAGGGTTTCGAACTCAAAGGTCGAAAACCGTGCTTCCATTTGCGTGGGTTCCATCTCGAACAGGTCCCGATAAAATTCGAGTGCGCGATCCATGTTCTCGACGCCGACGTATACCGAACGCAATTCCATGCTGGCACTCCCTCATCAAACGGGGTCCGTTCCGGTATCATCCAGCCGTCAGTTCGGGAGGAGTTCGTCTCAAATCACGCCCTGAAGCGGAACCAATCAGGGCCAGACCGGTGTTCTCCTTCGATCAATCCCGGTGCGGTATGCAAACAATCAATCGAGATCCTCGGCAAATGCGTAATCCGCAGCGCCCGCTTCCGGTTGCTTCCCGTCCAGCGTGATCCGCCACTCGTTCAAGACAGTTGGGTCATGACGCGCTTTCGGGAGTGTGGTCCTGACGTCGCCGAGATCGACCCCATAGTAGTCGTCCGGGATGCCCCGGAGATGCTCTGCTGCCGTCTCGAACAGCCGGCGCATCCCTTCTTCGTTTTCAAAATCAAAATACTTGTAGGCACCTGCTGCCACTTGCACCATTCCTTGTGCAAATGCGCTTTCAGTTTTCCCATTCCCGTAGTTGAACCACTCTGCTTCAAAACAGTCGTGCGATTCATGGTATGCCCCGGAATTGTAGAGGCAAACGCCGTGAATCACCGCCCGTCGGAGGGTTGCGTGTTCCCAGGCTCCCAGTTCGGGGTTCCATCCTGTCGGGGTGCCTGCAATCGGTGGCCCGACAGTGGGGTCACGTGTATGTTCGTTCATGGATTCATCATTGACCGGTCGAACCGGTTGCTCTGACGGGCCGAGTTACTCCCACTCGAAGAAATACTTTTCGCGGACGATATCGACAAACGCGCAGTATTGGCTCCGAGATGGTCATACTCGGAGACCAATCCGTTTACTTCGGTGAAGTACCCCGCACACAGTGGCGCGGAGCATCCGTGTTTACTCCGAGAGTGCTTCTCTCCCCAATATCTTGAATCGAGTTTCCGTCGCTTTCGAATCTCCAAGGATCCTTCTCAGTGAACGAGTGGGACTGCAAAGCCACCAAACCGACCACGGCATTGCGAAACCGGTCGCCTCGACCGACGGCCCAAGTTATTACTCGGCGCTACCGAACGTCAGAACATGGCCGAGCGCCATCACCGGAGGCGACTCTGAATGGACCTCGCGATCGAGAACGCGACGCTTCTCACCATGGCCGGCGAGGGGTTGGGAATAATCGATGACGGGACGATCGCGTTCGAGGGGACGGACATCGCGTCCCTGGGACCGGCCCACGAGTTCGACAGCGATCCCGACCGCCGGATCGATGGGACCGATCTGGTGGTCATGCCCGGTCTCGTCGATGCCCATAGACACACCACTCACACCCTCCTACGAGGCGCGGCACAAGATCTCCCCGAAATCGAGTGGATGACGGACGGCCTCGGCCCGATCGCCCGCCACGCTGAGGAGTCCGACCGAATTACTGGCGCCCGTCTCGGCGCGATCGAAGGGTTGCAGTCAGGCGTGACGACCGTTTGCGAGTATACTGACGAGGTCAGTACCCTGGTCGAGTCGGTCTACCGCCCGTTGGGCACCAGGGTCGTGGCGACCGAAACGATCAACGCGGTCGTCGACGACCGGGAGGAGCGCGGGCCTGGGGAACCCTACGCCTTCGATCGGGAGAAGGGCGAAAAAACCCTGGATCGAGCCGAGGCACTGTTCGATCGCCACGACGATGACCAGCTCGTAACGCCCGCGTACGGCCCACAGGCGCTGGACATGGTCCCCCGGGACCTCCTCAAGGCCGTCACGAAACGGGCCCACGAGCACGAGCGGGACGTTCACGTTCACGTTGCTCAGGGCCGCCGGGAGCGGTTGCAGATAGAAGCCCGGTACGGTGAGGAGGCCTCGACGGTCGGCGTACTGGACGACATCGGCCTGCTGTCCGATCGCCTGGTTGCCGTCCACTGTCACGACGCCACGACGGACGAACGGGCACGGATTGCCGACGCTGGTGCCCGGTTCGTCGGCTGTCCGTCCTCGATCGGTGCCATCGACGGTGTCGTCCCACCGGTCGTCGAGTTCCTCGATCGAGGCGCTCCAACCGCTCTTGGCACCGATCAGGCGCCCGGCCCGGGCGGTCACGACGCGCTTCGGGAACTCAGGACGGCCGCGATGCTCGCAAAGACCGACGCCGGCGACCCCACCGCGTTCCCGGCCTGGAAAGCCCTCGAAGTGGGCACGATTGGCGGCGCACGGGTCCTCGGCCTCGACGACCGAATCGGGTCGCTGGAAGCAGGGAAAGCGGCGGACGTCATCACGATCGACCGAACCCATACATCAATCGCCCCATCGGTCGAATCGCCGTTTCACACCCTCGTCCCCAACCTCGTCTATTCCGCGACTCGCGGGGCAGTCAGGGACGTCTTCGTCGCCGGCAAGCAGGTGGTCGAGGACGGGGACGTGCGGGGTCTCGACGAGGAAAACGTGGTCGAGACCGCTCGAAAACAGGCCCAAGGGGTGTTCCGCGAGGCTGCTGAGGACTGGCGGGCGGCAGGGTCGGAACTCGTCGACAAGGCAGCGGATGGCTGGCTTTGAAAATGCAGTGATCGCTCGAGGGAATCGTCAACTACCGATTGAGGGCACGGTCGTAGGCTTCGAGCGCCCGGGAGGCACCGTCAGCGAGGTATCCCACGTCGAGTCCCACGACGAGGAAGTCCATGCCGCGATCCATCCAATGGGGGATGTCCTCCAGGTCAGTCGCGATCGTTCCGACCGCTGTTCCTTCGTCATGTGCGGCCTCGACCACGCTTTCGATAGCGTCGTCCACCTCCTTGTGGTCCGGCCTCCCGAAGTGCCCGAGGGCCGTCGAAAGGTCGGCTGGGCCAACGAATAACGCGTCGAGGTCCTCGACGGCGGCGATACCACCGGCGTTCTTGACCCCTCGCTCTGTTTCGATCTGGGCGATCGTCAGGATCCGCTCGTTGGCCGTTTCGACGTACTCCTCGAATTCAGTCACGTAGCCTGAGGCCCGAACAGGCGCGACCCCGCGATTCCCGTCCGGCGGGTATCGCGCGGCCGCGACGAAGGACTCGGCCTCCTCGCGAGTGTCGATCATCGGCGCCATCACGCCCTGCGCCCCGACGTCGAGGGCCCGCTTGATCCGAACCTGATCGTTCCAGGGGACCCGGACGATTGGCGCCGCGTCCCCGCCGGCCGCCACGCCCCGGAGCATGTTCTCAAGCGTCTCCACGCTCGTCGGGGCGTGTTCGGTATCGAGGAACACCAGATCGAAGTTCAGTGCGCTGCTCAATTCGGCGATGGCCGGGTGGCCGATCGAGACCCAGGTGGCGGTGACGGGTTCACGGTCGCGGATCGCATCGCGGACTGTCATGGTTAGACGGGCGACGCGGTGGAGGAAATACGTTGTCCCGGCAGGGAAATCAGCCGCTTCTCGGCGATTCTCCAACAGCAAGATTGCAGGGGGATCCGGCGCGCGATGGAAACCACTCAACGTTTTGACTGACCCTGCGTACCGGGGCCTATGGGCGCGCTATCGGACCTCCGAGTAATCGATCTCACACAAATGCTCGCCGGACCCTATTGCACGATGCTCCTGGCCGACATGGGCGCAGACGTCGTGAAGGTCGAGCGTCCCGGCGGGGACCTGATTCGTGAGAACCCACCGTACGTCGACGATCCCGATTCGGAGCCATACGGCGGGTACTTCCAGAGCGTCAACCGGGGGAAACGATCGATCGAACTCGACCTGCAGGACGAGACGGACCGCGAGGACTTCCTCGGGCTCGTGGACGACGCCGACGTGCTCGTCGAGAGTTACCGCGCAGGGACGATGGAATCCTTTGATCTGTCGTACGAAACGCTGTCGGAACGGAACCCGGAACTCGTCTACGCCTCGATCCGGGGGTACGGCGACCCCAGATGCGGGGAGACCGACCGCCAGGACTGTCCCGCGTTCGACCTGATGGCCCAGGCACTGGGCGGCGTCATGGAGATTACCGGCCAGGCTGACGGGCCGCCGATGAAGACCGGGCCGGGCATCGGCGACCTCTTCACGGCAGTCCTCCACGCCGTCGGCATCCTTGCCGCGGTCCACCACCGCGATCGAACGGGCCAGGGCCAATACGTCGACACCGCGATGTACGACGCCATGGATTCGCTGTGCGAACGAACCGTCTATCTTGATACAGCGAGAGAATCCCGCCCTTCCCGTGAGTGACGAGTGTTCCGACGATCAGTCGGAATCGAGGAACGAATCTTCGAAAATCGGAGATTTTCGGGATGACGAGAATCGAAGATTCTCGAACCACAGGGCGGGAGTGACTCGATGGAAACGCTGCTACTCCATGAGAGCGTGAACCAAGATATGGGGCGCAAGAGACCGAACGCGATTCCGTGCCTCAGAGCACGTGGGAGTGACTGGTCCG
>JBKEGM010000178.1:0-5799 GCA_046710005.1 Natrialbaceae archaeon | reverse complement strand
GAATGCTGCGATCGACGCCACCTTCCAGCGCGAAGGCGTCGAGACGTTCCAGGGCGTTCCGGTGATGCGTTACGAGACCACCGACGACGCCGCACTGCCCGACTGGTGGGCGGGAGGCGAGAACGCGAGTTCGCGCTACGAGGAGTTCTCAGCGACACTCCTGCTCGACGAAGACGGCGTCATCCGCCACTACGAGTACGAAATCATCTTTCCCGTTTTCGACTACCACCCCCGGAGGATTGCGGTGACGTACACCCTGTCCGACGTGGGGAGCACTGACGTCGAGAAACCGGATTGGGTGGCAAACGCGACGGCGGGGTCGTAACTACTCGGCTCGATACCGCCGGGTCCCCCGGTTGATCAATCCATCCTCTCCCGGCCCGCTCTCCTCCCGTTGAAGCACGATTACCGGCCAGCGGGCGCCTTACCGCCGTCGGGGCATGTACGCTAACCCCATCAACAGAACGGTGGCGAACCCGCTCAGGATCGAGACGGCCCAGAAGCCGTTCATGCGGTTGGAGTAATCGTTCGCGTCGGCTGCCCGATCGAAGTACTGGGTCGACTCGGCGCTATCGAGATAGACGGTTGACTCGTCCGGGAAGTATGCCAGGAACTGTCTGTCCCCGAGAGTGGCATTACTCCCATGGGCCAGTTCGACGTTGTAGGTCTTGTCGGCGGTCCACTCGAGGGTTGCGGATTCGGTTGTTAATTCGACAACCTGCGTTTCGTTGCCGGCATACGGTACCGTCGCGTCACGCTTGATCGTTCGGTTAGTCAGGGACTCGTTGCCAGCGATAAACTGCCCGACGGGAACCCCATTCTCGACGAACTCGTCCTCATCGACGTCAACGTCAACGACTTGCTGCCCCGCATCCCAGCGTGGGTTCGCCCAGTCGCCTGGTTCCGGCCGGAGCTGGAACGACTCCGGGGCAGACACGTTTGGAATCACCACGCGATAAGTTTGGTTATCGACCGTAACGGTCGTGTTTGCCACCCACGACTCGGTTATGCGTTCGGACTCGTTTACCCACTCCAGGGTTGCCGTCCGGTCCGCCTGTTCGCCATCCGAGATGGCCATTACGGTGTAGACCCTGTCATCGACGGTAAACGTCGTTCCGTTTTTCAGCGTGTGTTCGGCCTCGCCAGGCCGGACGTCGACGTTCGGGGCTTCCGTCATCGCGATCACGCCATAGGATCCGGCGGCGATCACCAGGAAGAACGCCACGTACGCCGCTGCCGCTCGTCGTTGCATACCCTGCGCTTGGGTCGTCGTCGTATAATGGTTACCTTTCGACAGAAAATTGAGGGAACAGGAGGGTACTCACTCACCGCCCAAGGTGATGGTCACGGGTCGCTTCGCTCCCCGTTCGCAATTGTGGAGACGCTCGCTTCGCTCGCGTCTCCCTATGCGAGGGATGGGATTCGAACCCATGGACCCCTGCGGGAGCGGGTCTTAAGCCCGCCGCCTTTGGCCTAGCTCAGCCACCCTCGCGCACTCCGGGATACTGCCCTCTCCCGGAAGTGGATTTCGCTTGCCTCCAACCGGTAAGCCCGACGGCTGCCGTGTCTTATAACCCTCAGGACGATTGGGTGTAGTCAGCACACGTTTCGCCAACAGCGGGTTCCACGATGTTATCTTTCACTTCGCAATAGGCCATCGCGTCCCAGTCGCCGACGATCTTCGCGTGCTGGCAGATCCCGCAGTGGGGGCCGCCGGCGTCGTGACGGGTTTCTTCGTCGAGCAGTTCTTGGACGATTCTGGGATCTCGATCCCCGAACCCGAGCACCGGTGGATCCCGGTCTGAGTAGGCTTTTCGACCGATGGCCTTCGTACTCAACGCCGAGAGGAACGTCAGGTTCGCTTCGGTCGGGGTACTATACGTCTCGTTTTCGACGCGGCCGAACACTTCCGATAGGTTTTCACTCCCGTTTTCGAGTTCGACGCGACTGTCGCCAACCTTGTCCAGGAGTTCATCCGTCGTGATCGGGTACGTGAGATCCTCGAGGAGCGTCTCGACGCCATTGGGGCGCATATTCGCATATAGGTTGATCATGATTATCAGTGATAGATGAGAATATGAAGGGTGTTCAAGACCCCGTTCCAAGAACCAGGCCAGAAGTTTTCGAACCGGACCCAGGCAGAACCGGCCCCTCACGGTTCGATCGTTTCGACTCCGTTTTCACCCTGAACGAGAATTGGCTCTTCGGGATCGGCCTTGCGCTTGGCCCATTCGACCGCTGCGGACTCGGTGTCGTGGGTGCTCACCACGGATCCGGCTTTGTGGCCGATGAGGGTCCCGTCGCCCCGTCGCTGGACGTGCCAGCGATCGCCGCTCGGCACGACGTGATATTCCGCCATGGATAAGGATTCGTCGTCTCCGGGTGAAAATTCATCGATTTTCGTCCTCTTTCCCGACGAATGACACCGTGATCCGGAAGTGACCGATCCGGAGGTTGGGTGTCCAAACCCCCACTCGAATCCCGTTATTCGTGGACGGTCACCGATTCCAGAAGGGCGTCCTCTTCAGGCCGGTCGTTCTGGTCAGTCGGGAGCGACCCGATCTCTCGGACCACGTCCATCCCATCGATCACGTTTCCGAAGACGGCATGTTTGTCGTCCAGATGGGGTTGTTCGGCAAGGGTGATGAAAAACTGAGATCCGTTGGTATCCGGGCCGCGATTCGCCATGCTGACGGTTCCCGCCTCGTCGTGTCGGAGTTCATCCTGGAATTCGTCAGAGAACGTGTATCCGGGACCGCCCCGCCCTGTCCCCGTCGGGTCTCCTGTTTGGATCATGAAATCCTCGATAACCCGATGGAAGGGGATGTCGTCGTACAGGGGTTCGTGGACGTCGTCCCCTGTATCGGGGTCCTGCCAGGTCTTCTCCCCAGTGGCGAGACCGACGAAGTTGTCGACCGTCTGGGGCACTCGATCGTCGTACAGTTCGATCTCGATGTCGCCTCGGTTCGTGTGGAGCGTGGCCGTTAGATCGCTCATGGAATTGGCAACGGAGTCACCGATGATAACGATGGTGGTCGGGGTTTCGGTCTCGTTTCGACCGGAATCGTTCCAACGACGTTTTCACTGGACCACAACTCGGCGAAAAATCGTCGGTAACAAGGCGGGATATCGCGATCTCACCGGTCGTTCCCGTAAACAACGGCGCTCCGCACTGCGAACGTTACCCGCTGAATTCTTCGGTTAATTCGGGGACGACATCGAACAGATCGTCGACGATCCCGTAATCGGCTACGTCGAAGATTGGCGCGTCTGGGTCCTTGTTGATCGCAACGATGGTCCCAGCGCCTTTCATGCCAGCAACGTGCTGGACGGCACCGGAGATCCCGACTGCAATATACACGTCTGGACTGACGGTCTTGCCGGACTGGCCGACCTGCCGGTTCTTCGGGAGCCACCCGTTGTCGACCACTGGTCGGGACGCGGCGACCGTTCCGCCGATGGCGTCCGCGAACCCCTCGATGAGTTCCACGTTTTCGCCCTCTTCGATGCCACGGCCGATCGCCACGAGCGTATCGGCTTCCGTAATGTCGACGTCACCACCGGCGACTTCCTCGAATCCAGTGGTTCGCGGCCCGATGGCCTCCTCGTCGATCGCCACGTCTGCTGGGCTGATTTCGGCCTCGCCGCGGTCTTCGGCGGCAGGCCACTCTGCGTCTCGAATCGTCAGCACGTACCGGTCTGCCGGCAGCTCGGTCGTCGTTTCGACCTTGCTTTCGTACATTTCGCGCGTCGCCACGAACGCGTCGCCATCGACTTCGAAGTCCACGACGTCGGTGATCAGCGGCAGGTCATGACGGTCAGCGTACGCCGGAGCATACGCCAACCCGTTGACCGTATTCGGCACCATCAGGGCCCCCGGGTCCAGTTCTTCGACGAGGCCGTCGATGGCTTGCAGGGACACGTCCTGATTGAATTCTTCGCCGTACTCCACGGTGTGGATGTAATCGACGCCCTGGCGATCGAGGTCGTCCGCGTAGTCGTCGACCGTTCCACTGATCACGGCCAGATGGAGGTCGCCACCTGTCTCTTCTTTCAGCTGCCTGCCTGCACTGATGAGTTCGAGGCTAACCGGGCGGAGTTCGCCACGGCGGTGTTCGGCCACCGCAAGGACGTCGGCGCTCATTCGGCGCCCACCCCCTCGTCACGAAGAACGCCAGCAAGGTCTCCGGCCGTCTCGTCGGCGTCACCCTCGAAGAGCGTCACGTCGCTTTCGCTTTCGGGTTCGTACATGTCTGTCAACGTGAGTTCGCTGTCGACCGCTCTCGCGCCCACGCCCAGGTCATCTAGGGTCTGGTGGGCAATCTCCTTCTGTTGGGCCTGCCGAATCCCTCTGAGACTGGCATACCGCGGCTCATTGATCCCGGTCTGGATCGTCAGGACTGCCGGCAGGTCGACAGCCGTCAGTTCTTCGATGCCTCCTTCGAGTTCCCGGTGGACGTTCGCGACGCCGTCGTCCGCGTCGAGATCGAGCGTGTTGACGACCGATGCCCACTGGTAATCCAGTGCGGCCGCCAGCGAAACGCCCGTCGCACTGAACCCGTCGTCGCTGGCCTGGACGCCAGTCAGAACGAGGTCCGGGTCTTCGGCTTCGACCACTTTTTCGAGGATCCCGGTCTTCACGCCGACGCCGAGGAGGCCCGCCTCCTCGATTGCGTCGTCCCAGACGCGAATCGCGCGATCAGCGCCCTTCGCGAGCGCCATTCGAATAGTCTCTTCCGAGCGCTCAGGGCCGATCGTGGCCGTGACGACTTCGTCGGCGATGCCGTCTTCCTGCAACTGGACGGCTTCTTCGACGGCGTAGTCGTCCCACTCGTTGAGGTCGTATTCGAGATATTTGTCGGGGACGGTCGTTCCTTCGATCTCGAAGTCCTCTTCGAGCGCTGCCACCTCCTTTACTGTGACGAGAACTTTCATCGTCACCCCGTTCACCCTCTCGGGGGTAAATGTTTTCGAAATCCTCGATCATTGCGGCGCTCACTGCGACGAAGTGAATACAGTGCTACCCCGTGAATCAGAAGTCCGTAACGTCCTCATCGGGGAGCGTGATGAGATTCTCGCGGCCGATCCGGAGCTTATTGATCCGATCTTCCTCCGCCATCGACGACAGCAACTGGGATACCTTTGCATTCGACCATCCGGTTTCCGTCACGATGTTCGCCTGTTTCATTCGCCCGCCGTTGCGTTCGAGGAGTCGTTCGACGCGCTCCTCGTCGCTCAGCAACTCCGGATCGATTCCCGTATCCGTTTCGAGTGTCATGGGTTCCTCAGTCCCTGGCCCGGAACCCATTGCCGATTCCGTCGGCGGAACCGTCGAGGCGCTGGTTTCTCCCGACGTCTCCCTGGTCGAGACGTCCTCCGTATCGATTGCTTGTGCGGACTCATCCTCCCCTTCTTCGGAATCGGTTTCCACTGCGCCCCCGGCGGTCGGAGTACCGTCGCGACGATGGACGGCATAGAAGTACCCCCCTGCGCCGACTGCGAAGACGAGGAGTACAACGCCCATCCAGAAGGTGGGTGATGTTTCTTGGGTCGGACCCCCAGGGGTCGTCGTCGTTTGGGTCGACGTCGCCGTCGTTTGATTCGAGGTCGTGGTGGTTCCGGGTCCAATGGAGGCCACGTAGACGATTGAAAAGTATCCCGGTTCGAAGTCCCGGGGGCCCTCCCATATCAACGACCCGTTGACGGGGCCCCGGTCCGACGGCGTGTCGATGGGTGCGTATTCTCCCGGCGGATTGATGACCAGTTTCTGGCCGTCGTTCAGTCGGGGAAACCATGTCC
>JBKEGM010000177.1:0-5804 GCA_046710005.1 Natrialbaceae archaeon | reverse complement strand
GTCACGCTCTTGCCGGCGGTCGGGTTCGACGTCGTTCCATCGGATTGTCTCGCTGCCCACCTCGCCGATCGCTTCCCGTCGGCCAACCATCTCGCCCTCGCAATTGCTGTCGAGGGCGGACCATCACAGGGAACGGCGAAGACAGCGATCGAGCACCTTGACGGCGGCGGCGTTGTCCGCTGGGGCGGGGACCTCGTTTCGGTTCCCCCGGCCTGGCGAACTCGGCGGATCGACTTCGGTGACGACGTTGGGACGAAAGCGGCCGTCACGATTCCGTGGGGCGACGTCGCGACCGCCTTCCATAGTACCGGAATTCAGAACGTCGAGGTATATGCAGCTGCCCCACCTCGAGGCATCCGATTCATTCGGGCGACACGACATCTGGGGCCGGTTCTGGGCGCCTCGCCGGTCAAGCGCACCCTTCGATGGCTCGTCGACAAAATCGTCTCGGGACCTGACGCCCACGAGCGTAAGCGGGGCAGGGCGACCCTGTGGGGTGAAGCGTCGCTGGGCGACGAGCGAGTCGTCTCTCGTCTGACCACCCCGGAAACCTATGCGTTCACGGTCGACTCGGCGACGACAGTCGCCGAACGGGTGCTCGCTGGCGACGTCGGTCCTGGGTTTCAAACGCCGTCGACGGCGCTGGGTGCGGACTTCGTTCTCGACCTCGAGGGCGTCGAACGGGTCGACGTCGCCTGATTGAGTCAGAGGAATTCGGCCTTGTAGGTGGACGTCGAGCCAGAACGCGTTCTCAGTGGCCGTTTTCGAGAGAAAGGGGATATAGTCGGTTCGAGGAGCGGCGCCACGAGTAATGAACCCTGGTCTTGGTGGCAGTCGAGCCCTTACCTAACCTTCGCCTGATCGATCCAGTTTTGGATTCGGGTCGCGGAGATGTCCGTTGCGTCTGCGAGTTCGTCGGCATCCGCCTCGGCGAGGTCGGCTACGGAATCGATGCCTGCTTCGCCGAGTCGGTCCGCGTACGCCGGCCCGATGCCCTTAATGTCGGTGACGTCGGCCGTTTCTTCGGGCTCGGCCTCATCTTCCGCTTCCTCGCTTTCGTCCTCGGTCTGGACTTCCTCACCAGGTTCGGTTTCTGCAGCAGGCTGGTCTGGCGGTTGATCTTCTTCCGTTTCCGATGGGGCTTCCGCGTCCAGACTGGTCTCCGATTCCGATTCGCTCTCAATTTTGTGGTCCTCCGTCCCCTTGACGGCTCCTTCGTTTTCTGGCGATGGCGTCCCTTCCGAGCGTTCGACCGTGACACCGACTTCACGGGCAGGTTCGTCGTCTTGATCGGGCCCTTCGAGTCCGAGCCACGACTTCAGCTTATCCAGCAGTGTCATTGTTACGACGTACGATACGGTGGCACTTAAAAACAGGAGGCGAACACTCGGCCGGTTCGACGGTCCTGGAATCACGCCGAAGATCGACTACTGCAGATTGAGGTATTCCCGATATGTCGCCGGTGAAGAAACCCGGTTCATGGGGCCTCCTCAAGCCCTTTTCGGGAATCATTGATGGATCGGGTTCTACGAAAATGGATGCCAGGAAGACAACTTGTTATCATTAAAGGCCACCTTGGACAGTATTCAGCGGGTCTTTTGCCCGATTACGGAGAGCGAACGCTCGTCAATGACCCCCGGCCGCGCTCACGTTGAGTATCACGACGTGGTAGACGGTGATGATGAGAAAGAGGAGGTAGAATAACCCGCCAATGAGGAAAGGACGTGGGTGCATGTTGCCCTGTTCGACGTTCCGGGCCCGCATGTAGAGAATCCCGCCGCTGATGATCGCAAGGATGGCCGAGAACGAGTTGAGGAATCCGGATGTCCCCCATTCAAGGGTCAGGTTCCAGGACGTAAAGAGGATGCCAAGTGTCACCGGGAGCGTTCCCTGGAACGCCATCGCGCCGGTGATGTTCCCGATAGCCAGCGTGTCCTTGTCCCTGGAAATCCACAGAATGCTGTTGAACTTCTCGGGGAGTTCGGTCGCCAATGGCGCCAGGAGCAACGCGACGATGGCCGACGGCACTCCGATGGCGCCAGCGGCCCACTCGACCTCCTGGACGAACAGGTGTGCCCCGGCAATGATGATCCCCAGCGCGAACAGGGTTTGGAAGAGCGTAATCCCCGTCCCCGGATTCGACGCATAATTGCCGTTTGCACCGATCTGGGGAATCGGCTTTCTTCCTTTCTGGACGACTCGGCCGACGAGGAGGTCCTCGAGATCGTCGCTCCCGACGAGTCCACCGGCGCTGAGAGTCCGATAGAGATAGGTGAGATAGAGGGCGACCAGCAGGATTCCGATCGCGGTCGTGATGATTTCCGAGTGAATGAGTGCGGCGGCAAACGCCAGCGTGTATCCCGTGAGGAAGAACGTCAGGTCGCGCCGCGTCGAGACATCGTTGAAGTGGAATGCCTTGCCATAGGAGCGTCGGTTCGAGAAGTACAGCACGGAAACACCGATCAGGAACATCGCGATCGTCGCGAGCATGAACGGCGCGCCAAGAATAGCCCCAACGCCGACGGAGTCGGCAGCACTCTGGCTCCCACTGCCGAACCTGGCGCTGAGGATCGCGATAACCGGTATCATTGTCTCTGGCAGCGCCGTCCCGACGGCGGCCAGGATGCTGCCGGTTGCGCTCTCGGACACCCCGAGACGGTTCCCAAGCCACTCTACGCCGTTCGTGAAGATTTCGGCCCCGATCAAAAGCAGGCCGAACGCACCGAGCAATAACACCGTGTTTACCACTGGCGTGGCCGTCGACAGTGGTACTATGGGCAGCGGCGTCTGCATGTATCGTATACTACCTGGCGACCCGCAGTTAAGCGATTCCATATATTCACGGCTTGGGGTGAGATGCCACGGCAGGGCCGATCCGCGGGCGTCGGTTTCAGATGTTCCGTTCCGATGCGCTTTAGCGGGCCCACGACGGAATAGGGATCGTGATAGGTATCGTCGTTTCTCGGGCGGATTTCGCGTCCGAGCACATCGGCGAACACTTGCTCGATCTCGAAGCATGGGAGCGTCAGGAGGACGCTTCACGGTCCGAGGGTGACGGGGGTGGGACGTTTTACCGGACCAAGGGGTTCGAACTGCGAGAGTTCGACGAATTCCACCTGTATCTCGAGGACGTCGCCGAAGCCTTCGACGATCCCTCGATGATCGTCTTCGCGTCGCGTCACTCGGGAGAAACCGGGCCGCTCCTGACGGCGCACGTTCCGGGGAACTTCGGCCCCGCCGAATTCGGCGGTCGAGACCGGGACGTCCCGGCGGCACCCCCGAACGCGCTGAGTCATCTGGTCGAGGCCTTCGAGCGGAACGTCCCCGAAGACTACGACGTGGGTATGGAGTGTACGCACCATGGGCCCTCCCGGGTTGGCGTCCCGGCGATGTACGTCGAAGTCGGGAGCGCCGAACCCCAATGGGAGGACCCTGAGGGTGCTCGGGCGGTCGCGAAATCGATTCTTGCCCTTCAGGGCGTCGATGCTCGAACGGGCCGTGCGTTCGTGGGGTTCGGAGGCAGTCACTACGTGCCTCGGTTCGAACGCATCGTCAGGGAAACGCCATGGTCGGTCGGTCACATCGCTGCCGACTGGGCGATCGACGACATGGGTGACCCCGAAGACGACCCCAATCGAGCGGTTATCCGCCGGGCGTTCGGTCGGACCGGGACGACCTACGCGGTGATCGACGGCGAATATCCGGCGATCGAACGTGTCATCGAGGAACTGGGCTATCGGGTCGTCAGCGAGACCTGGCTCCGAGAGGTCGGCGATTGGCCATTGGGACTGGTCGAGCGATTGGAGGACGCGCTCTCGACGATCGACGATGGGCTCCGACTGGGGACCGTCGTCGACGAGGAGTTCGACGTCGTGGACCTGCCCTCGGAACTACTTGCGGAGGCGCAGGGCATCGAGCCCGATGGAACTCGCGAGGTACTGGTGGAAAACGCCGTCGCGTTCGAGACCACCCATGGGGGGACCCGGGCCGTGGACCGGGCCGCCGTGGCCGGCGGCAGGGCCCGGAATGCTATCGTCGAGGGGTTTGCGGAGATCCTCAGGGCAACCTACGACCACGTCGATGTCGGTTCGGCAGCAGTCGTGGCAAGGGAAACTGCCTTCGACCCGGCCCTTGCGCGCGAGCAGGGCGTTCCGGAAGGCCCAAAATTCGGTGCCCTAGCTGCTGGCGAGTCAGTCGACGTCGACGGTGAGACGATTGCACCCGAGGACGTCCACGTCGAGCGAACCAACCGGTTCCCCACGTCATAGAAACGATTATTGACGGTTGAATGATCACTTTGGGCGGTGTAGCGCTATTGGCTGTGCACCCGCCATTTCCGCCAATCGCGCGTCATGCGTGTGTATGACAATAGGGGAAAGATCATAACCCTGGGAAATCTATAGGGGGGTAAGAATGGACTCTATCGTTGATGAGGCCATCGACGATGCGGAGGATGGGGACGATACCGGCACTGTCGGTCCAGATTCTTCCAGTGGAACCGACCCCAACGTTACTGGGGAACTGACTGACGAAGAACTCGAGGACGTCCTGCAGGAACTCGAGACCAACATCACGGTGGTCGGCTGCGGCGGTGCGGGCAGCAATACCATCGACCGGATGTTCGATGAGGGCATCCACGGCGCGAAACTCGTCGCTGCCAACACGGACGTACAGCACCTCGTCGACATCGAAGCGGACGAGAAGATCCTCATGGGCGAGGATAAGACCGGCGGTCGCGGTGCCGGATCGCTCCCACAAGTCGGGGAGGAGGCGGCCCTCGAAACCCAGGAGGAGGTCTACACGAGCATTGAAGGCTCCGACATGGTGTTCGTCACTGCAGGCTTGGGTGGCGGAACGGGGACTGGGGCCGCGCCCGTAGTCGCGAAGGCCGCTCGTGAGTCCGGCGCGCTCACCATTTCGATCGTGACGACGCCATTCACTGCCGAGGGCGAGGTCCGACGGACGAACGCGGAGGCCGGCCTCGAGCGTCTCCGAGACGTGTCGGATACGGTCATCGTCGTGCCAAACGACCGCCTGCTGGACTCGGTCGGGAAGCTTCCAGTCCGTCAGGCGTTCAAAGTCTCCGACGAGGTGCTCATGCGGTCGGTCAAGGGCATCACCGAACTCATCACGAAACCGGGCCTCGTCAATCTCGACTTTGCGGACGTTCGGACCGTCATGGAGCGCGGTGGCGTCGCCATGATCGGGCTGGGCGAGTCCGATTCCGAGGCCAAAGCCTCGGACTCGGTGAAGTCCGCGCTGCGGTCGCCGTTGCTTGACGTCGACATCTCGAGTGCCACCTCGGCGCTGGTCAACGTGACCGGTGGCTCCGACATGTCTATCGAGGAAGCAGAGGGTGTCGTCGAGGAGATCTACGACCGGATCGATCCCGACGCCCGGATTATCTGGGGCACTTCCATCGACGAGACGCTCGAGGGGTCGATGCGAACGATGATCGTCGTGACTGGCGTCGAATCGCCCCAGATTTACGGCCGAAATGACGAAGCCCAGTCTGCTGCGCGCCAGTCGATCCAGGATATCGACTACGTCGACTGACGAGACAAGATATTCTTCTTTCGTCCCGAACGCCGAGGACTTACTCGGTTTACTCCGCAGTATGAAACTGATGGATCCTTCGGTGGCCTTTGATGAGGAATCTTCACCGAATGTTTTCGAATCAAGGATACAGTCCGACCGAACCAGGAACTGGATCCGTCACTCGTCGTTTTCGGGTGACTGGGATTCTTCGTCCGTTTCGAGAAAACCGTGATACGAACAGACGTATTCGTCTCGGATAATCTGCT
>JBKEGM010000176.1:0-5818 GCA_046710005.1 Natrialbaceae archaeon | reverse complement strand
AGACACGCCTGTGGAGACTGCGACCGCTGTGGACACGCTTGCCGTGTCTGCAAGTCGCGTCGTCGAAACAGGAAGCCCCTGCCTCAAGGAGGCGGCGCAAGCCGCCGAGTAGGCAGGGGTAGTTCACGTTGTCAGATCGGCGATGGCCCCGGCGAGCACAGACGTTGCCTCAGCGCAGTCCTCCCAGTCGGTCCACTCGGCCGGCGAGTGCGACATACCGTCACTGGACGGTGCAAAGAGGAGGGTCGCATCGGTGACCTCGGCGACGTGCATCGTGTCGTGGGCGGCACCAGAAGGCATGTCAATTGCCTCGATGCTAGCCTGGTCGGCGGCCCGATGGGCGACGTCCCGAACGCGGTCGCTCATCGGGACCGGGTCGACGTTTATCTCGGGTTCGAAAGTAACGTCGACGGCATGCACGTCGGCGACACGATTGAGACTCATTTGGACCCGCTCTACGAGGCGGTCCATGGTATCCCGGCGAACGTCGCGCAGGTCGATTCCCAGTTCGGCTCGCCCCGGAACCACGTTTGTCGCGTTAGGACGCACCTCGAGGCGGCCGACCGTCGCTACGGCCGTCGGACTCTCGGTCACCACGACTTCTCGGGCCGCTTGCTCGACGTCGCGCACGACCTCGCTCGCCGCGACGAGCGCGTCCCTTCGTTCGTCCATTGCCGTCGCCCCAGCGTGGTTCGCCTCACCCTCCACAACGGCTTCGTAGTGGGCGATTCCTGTAATGGTCGTTACGATTCCGACAGGAACCCCTTCAGTTTCGAGGGTCGTGTCCTGCTCGACGTGGAGTTCGAGCCAGGCGTCCCAGTCGCTCGCCTCCAATCGCCCGTCTCCACGGTACCCAATTGACTCGAGGGCCTCCTCCAGCGTGATACCTTGATCATCTTCGAGGCCAAGGGCGGACTCCACCGACCGCTGCCCAGTTGCAATCGCCGACCCAAGCATTCCGCCGCCGAATCGCTGGCCTTCTTCCTCGGTAAACGAGACCACTTCGATTGGACGGTCCGGTTCGAATCCTGAGTCTTGCATGGCCCTGACCGACTCTACAGACGCGTAGACGCCCAGCGGTCCGTCGAAAATTCCGCCTTTCGGAACCGAATCCAGGTGGCTGCCAGTGGCGATGGGTGCTAGATCCGGGTCGGCACTGGTTGGAACCCATCGGCCAACGACGTTGCCGACGGCGTCGATACGAACTTCCAGCTCGGCCGCCTCCATTCGCTCGACGAGTTGATCCCGGCACTGGCGGTTGGCCTCGGTTCCGGTGAGTGCCGTTCGCCCGTGACCTGACTCGATTTCGATCGCCCCGTGCTCCCCATTGGCTTCGATGTCTTTCCTGAGTCGTTCCGCATCGATGTTCATACGGATACTCCGCTACCAGGTTCCATCATTTTTTGGGGCCGCCACTGGGGGGCAACGACTCGATACCCCTTTCAGGATCAGTGATCTGCAGTATTCCCCATGCTTTCATCGTCTTTTTATTTGTGTGGAAACAAATACCAGACGACGTCTCATTTCAAAGCCCCTTTATTTAACCGTTCCTCAGGTCAAGGTATGTCTGCGAAGGTCGTCGTGCTAGGGTCCGGGTACGCGGGCACGGGTGTTGTCTCACGACTCGAGACCGAACTCGACGAGGTCGACGATTTGGTCTGGGTGTCCGACGTGGACCACCATCTGGTGCTCCACGAGTCTCACCGGGTCCTGCGCGATCCGGGTGTGGCCGACCTGCTCACGCTTCCGATCGATGATATCGCCAATGACGGGACTCGGTTCGTACAGGGGTCCGTCGAAGGGGTGCACTGTGACGAGCGCGCGGTTCGACTAGAGGATGGTAGAACGATCGGGTTCGATTATGCCGTCCTTGCCCTCGGTAGCCGGACTGCTTTCTACGGCATTCCAGGGCTGAAAGAGCACGCTTTCACCCTCAAGGGACTGGACGATGCTCGCGAGATCCACGAGGCCGTATTGAGCGCTGCCAAAGATGCAACGGCCGACGAACCAGCGCGGGTCGCGGTGGGCGGTGCCGGGTTATCGGGGATACAGGTGGCTGGCGAAATGGCGGCGCTTCGGGACGAGCGAGGACTCCCGATCGAGGTTTCCCTGGTAGAAGCGCTCGACGAAATCCTGCCCGGTAACGCCGACTCGGTTCAGGCAGCACTCCGGGAGCGTCTCGATGAGGCCGGCGTCGAAATCCTGACCGAGACGCCAATCACCGAGGCTGCGGCGGACAGCCTCCACTTCGATGACCGGGTGTCTATGCAGTATGACGTGCTGATCTGGACCGGTGGCATTACCGGCCAGTCGGCGTTGGAAGACACGGACGTCGACACGGAACACGAGCGGGTGGTCGCCGAACCGACGTTCGAGACATCGAACGATCGAGTATTTGCCGTGGGGGATTCGGCCGTACTTGACTGCGATGGGGGCGGAAATCAGGTCCCCCCAACGGCGCAAGCCGCCTGGCAGGCGGCCGAGGTGGCGGCGGAAAACGTGATCAGGCGGATCGAGGGTCGGCCCCTCGAAACCTGGCAGTACAACGACAAGGGAACGCTGATTTCTGTGGGCAACGAGGCGGTGGCACACGAAATCTCTCTGCTCCCATTCGTGGATACCTTCGGCGGGTTCCCGGCCGAGTTCCTCAAGAAATTCGTGGCTGCACGCTGGATCGCTGACGTAACCTCCTGGAAGCGGGCCCGGCAGGCCTGGCCCGTCTTGTAGATGTGATCGATTCCAGGGAAATTTCTTGTTTGTTAAAACCTACCGTGAATCCCGCAGCCTGGGAACGCGGGCGTCCTACAACTCCGCGCGTCCTCTACGAATGCATAAATGAGTACGTCTGAGGGTATATCGCTGGAATTTGAGGCAGGCAAACAACTCGTTCGGACTGCTCGCCGGAGCGTCGATGGGGCAGTGATCGACGATGCGGAGCCGTCCGCGCCGACGGACCATCCACCGTCACTGGGGGACCAGCGTGGCGCTTTCGTCACCCTCCGAAAAGAAGGAGATCTCAGGGGCTGTATTGGCGAACCGTCCCCGACCCAGCCCCTGATCGAGAGCGTCGTCTCGGCGGCGGTGGGAGCGGCGACTCGCGATCCGCGATTCCCGCCGGTCCGGGAATCGGAACTTGATTCGATTACCGTCGAGGTGAGCGCCCTTACCAGTCCGGTTTCAATCGTGGCCGAGGATCCGGCGGAAATCGTTGACCGCGTGAACGTCGGCCACGACGGGCTTATCATCGATGGGGATGGACGGAGCGGACTCCTCCTTCCACAGGTACCGGTCGAACAGGGGTGGGCTGCCGAGCAGTTCCTCGCGGAGACCTGTCGGAAGGCGGGACTTCTTGCCGACTATTGGCGAACCGATGACGTGACGATCAAACGGTTTTCCGTCGATCGGTTCGAGGAACGGGAGCCCCGAGGCGAGGTCGTTACCGGGGACGTTCTCGACGATTGAGCGGCATTTCGAGGCTCATTGGCCGCCACTGGGTATTAGTCGATCGAGAGGCCCGGGTGCCAGTGGTCGACCCCGGCTTCCGCTTTTCGTTCGTCCATCGCCGCGAGTAGCGAAACAGCCTGGGAGGCTACCTCGGCGGCGCGGGTGTCGCCCTCAGTTCTGAATTCGCCGGTTTCCCGATTCGCGTAAACGGCACAGACCGCGCCAGCCCGGAGGTCATAAAGGTTCGCCAGCGTGAGGATGGCGCTGGCCTCCATCTCCACGTTCGCCACGTTGGCGTCCTTGAGGTGGTCGATCAGTTCTTCGCCACCTTCGGCCATGAAACCCTCGTAGCCGGGTCGCCCCTGGCCGGCATAAAACGAGTCCGCAGACATCGTAATTCCGGTGTGGTAGTCGTATTCTAGTCGCTCGGCTGCGGCGATCAGGGCGGCGACGACCTCGTGATCGGCGACGGCGGGGTAGTCCTCGCGAACGTACTCGTCGCTCGTCCCTTCCTGGCGGACAGCCCCGGTCGTGATGACCAGGTCGCCGATATCCATCCCGGACTGAAGCGCACCCGTGGAGCCGACGCGAATGAAGGTATCCACGCCGATCCTGGCTAACTCTTCGACGGCGATGGCAGCCGAGGGGCTGCCAATACCGGTCGACGTAACTGAGAGCGGCGTTCCATCATAGGTTCCTGTCGCAGTGCGGTATTCTCTGTGGTGACCGGTTTCATCCCACTTCTCCCAGGTATTGACGATCTTTTCGACGCGTTCTGGATTGCCGGGGAGAAGGGCCGCATCTGCGACGTCGTTGGGGCCGACGCCGACGTGATACTGCTCGTCGTCGTTCGGATCCTCGCTGTCGCCGGGCATAGACCGGAAATTCGTAATCCGGTCCCCAAAGGGCTTCGGAATCCATCGGCGGTGGCTCCGCTCCCACCGCTGGGTGTCGCCCCAATCGCGGGACTTTTTCTGATCCCTCCACGATGGTCGAGTCATGAACGTACGACTGGTTGGGACTGGTCCCGCGGTCGAGGCCGTCCAAGCCGCGCTCGCGGACGTCGACGTGTCGACAGGATCGGGAGCGCCTGGGGATGTCGAGTCCGCCGACGTGGGGGTCGTCGTCGGTCGAGTCGGGGATGACGGTTTCCGGACGGCCAACGACGCAGCACTTGCTGGTGAGACGCCGTGGATCGCCGTCGAACTCGGAGGAGTCGGTGGATATCGAATCCCGCATGTCGACGCTGCCGTTTCGGGCCTCGGTTCAGATTCGGGCTGTTTCGATTGTCTCAATGACCGGGTGGCGGCGAACACGACTGATGTCATGGACGAGCCGTCATCCCTCGACGATTCCACTGCCCGATACGCCGGTGCGATCGCTGGGCGGGCCGCTGTAACGCTGGTTCAAGGCGGGGAAGATCCGCTGGGGCGAGTGGTCGAGATTCCATATGCCGAGCGCCGGTTCCTTCCCGTCCCGGGATGTTCATGTGGCGAAGACCCTGGCCGGCGTCTTTCGGTAGACTACGCGGAAGTTGACTTGGACACGGCCGTCGAACGGGCGGAACGGACGCTGGATGACCGTGTCGGAATCGTTCAGTCTATCGGCGAACTCGAGTCCTTCCCGGCCCCGTATTACCTTGCCACCGTAAGCGATACGACCGGTTTCAGTGATGCCTCGGCACCCCGACAGGCCGCAGGCGTCCATGCCGACTGGAACACGGCGTTCATGAAGGCGATCGGAGAGGCACTCGAGCGATATAGCGCGGCCATCTACCGAACGTCGACGTTCCGTACGGCACCGCTTTCGGCCATCGAGGACGGTCCCGGCCCGGAGGCGGTCAACCCCGACGCGTTCGTCCGTCCTGACGACTATCAATCCGCCGACGAAACGGAGCCGATCAAATGGGTTCCGGGGGCGGACCTGCAGAGTGGAGAGGAGGCCCTTTTGCCGGCCGAATTCGTCCACTATCCACCGCCGACGGAACGATACGTGCCTGCCATTACGACTGGACTTGGGCTTGGGACCTCCACCGTCGGTGCGCTGCTCTCTGGGCTCTACGAGGTCATCGAACGGGACGCTACGATGCTCGCCTGGTACTCGACATTCGAGCCGCTCAGGCTCGCTGTTGACGACGAGACCTTCGACACGCTTTCTCTTCGAGCACGAGCTGAAGGGCTCTCGGTCACGCCGCTGTTGGTCACTCAGGACGTGGACGTCCCGGTCGTCGCCGTGGCGGTTCACCGAGACGGCGAATGGCCCCGCTTTGCCGTCGGATCGGCGGCCGACCTCGATCCGATCACTGCTGCCAGGGATGCACTCGCGGAGGCCCTCCAGAACTGGATGGAACTCCAGAGCATGGGGAAAGCAGCCG
>JBKEGM010000175.1:0-5856 GCA_046710005.1 Natrialbaceae archaeon | reverse complement strand
TCGTAATAGGAGACGGCATCGTAATGGTCCTCCAGTTCCTTGAGCGAAAATTCGACCGATTCCAGCGATCCGGCAGCCGACGCCACGAAAGAAAAGGTCCGGCAGTTCAGTAAAATCCCCCACTCGACACCCGCATTTCGCATGGACGCCACGAACCGACGCGCTGTATCGCGGTCGATGGCCGTTTCGGGGGCCACGGTTTGAACGAACACACTCGGTTCATTACCCCGTCCAAGAGCGAAGCCGATCACCTCGTCACCAACCTGGTACCCGGCCTCGACCTCCGAACCGTGTACGTCCCATCCGAGCGCTTCCAGGAAGGGTTGGGTGATCCTGAGTTCAGCTGTGCGCGAGGACATCCCTGGATCCGATTCCAACGTCGAACGTGCGTGATCGACGAACGCCTCCAGCGTGCCGGAATCCATCCTCTCGGGGTACGGGTGGGCCGACTTTGTAACTTTGGTACCGCCTGACGAGAGGTAAACAAGCTGCTTCGAATGCCGTTATTCTCGTTGGTACATGCGAAGACGACCATCGAGGACCTCGAACTCGGATTTGAGCATCGGCGGGATGGTTTCGGCCTTGCCGATGACCAGGAAGCCATCGGACCGCAACGATTGACTGACAGTCCGCAAAATTGGCTCCTTGAACTCGTTGTCGATGTAGATGAAGAGGTTCCGACAGAGTACGAGGTCATAACCCGACTTTGAACCGTCGTTAATGAGATCATGTCGTTCGAACCTGACGCGGCGCTGCACCTGATCTCGAACCTGAAATCGATCCCCGTCCTGTTCGACGTAGCGGTGGTAATCGGAAAGAAATTCGAGTTGCTCGCCGATATCGACCGTTCGACTACTCTCATACACACCGTCGCGTGCTGTGTCAATTGCCGACTCGTTGATGTCCGTCGCGAGAATGGAAACCGTCTCCTCGTCCACACGGTCGTCATCGTGGGCGAGCATGGCCAGCGAATACGGTTCGCGGCCGTCGGCACACGCTGCACTCCAGACGTGGATTTGTCGTTTTCGCTCGGAAAGACGACGCAACAGTTTCCTGACGCCCTCCCAGACGTCTGGATTTCGGAAGAACCCCGTTACGTTGATGCTCAACGCATCCAGCAATGCCTGCTGTTCATCCGGTTTCGATCGGAGTCGTTCGAGGTATGCCTCGTATTCTTCAGAACCAGTCCGCCGCATCCGCGAGGAGAATCGGCGTTCGAGATAGCTATCGTTGTAATGACTCGTCGCAAAGGAGAGTTCGTCCTCAATGAAGGTCGTAAGCCGGCTGAAAGCATCATCAGTCACGCTTCCCTCACTCCTCAGAGTTCCTTCACTCCGTCGTCACTGGCCGTCCGGATCGTGAGACTCCCGGTCCCTGTGTCGAACACGACAGTGCGTCCCCGCTCACCCCCCACATCTTCGGCGACGATTGGCACGCCGAGTTTTTCGAGTTCGTCCTTTGCAGCCTGGACGTTCCGCTTGCCAACGCCGTCGCCGAAGCTCTCGAATTCGAACATGTCACTGCCGCCGGCGATCTTCGCTTCGACCGACGTGTAATCGGCCCCTTCTTCGACCATGCGCCTCAGCATCGCTCGGATGGCGGTATCGGCAAACTTCCCGGGTTTGAGATCGACGCTATCGTTTTCGTCACCGTTCGGCAACATCACGTGAGCCAGCGCCCCAACGGCAGTCTCCCCATCGAACAGGGCGACTGCGACGCAGGACCCGAGGCCATAAGCCTTGAGGGTGATGCCTTGATCATTGACGACGAAATCCGATATCCCGACCTGAACGGGTTCGGTCGTCGGCGTTCCCGGTTCGCTCCCGTAGGTCCTCATGAGTTACCTTCGATGTCAGTGAAGTCCGCAGTCGTCGGCGTCTCCTCTACTCGTTCGACGTCGAGATCATTTAATGCCCGTTCGAGGTCGTCCTCGTCGGGGATTGCGTAGATGTCACAGTCGAATTCCCGCCCTTCGGCCTGGATTTCAGTGTCGAAGACGAACGCGAATTCCTGGTTCTCCCCAAGCTGGACCACGACGGGGTCGATGACGGCACTTCCCATGTCCATGACGAATTCAGGCGTCGAATGATCGATCGTCGAGTCGAGAACGTTCGCCCACCCGTCGAGGAACCCGCTTGCCATGATGTTCCCGAGTTCCTTGATGGCGCTTTTACCCATCTGTTCCTCGAACGGTTTGTCGGGAGCCGACGGAATCATGGCGTCCACGATTTCCTCTGCCGATGCTTCGTCGAACAGGAACAGGAGATATCCGCTCGGTGTCCCGTCGAATTCGAAGGCGACGCCGACGAACATTTCGTTGGGGATTTCTTCCGGAATTGCCTCCAGAGAGACGAAGTTGAGCCGCCTGATTTGTACCTCCGTCTCGATCCCAGTCATTTTGGTTGCGGCGTTCGCCACTTCCTTCGCACCCTGTTCGGCCATCCGGTCGAACCCGGCCAACTTGTCGTACTCGATGCCCTCGTTGTCGTCAGCTCGCTGTCGTTCGAGGATATCCGCCATCGAGTCGTGATCGGGGAAGAGATAGTGGCTGAAGCCAATTTCAGTGTCTACTGCCTCGATTTGGCTTTGAAACAACAGAGCCAGGTCTTCCTCTCCAGGCGCCTCGTCGAGGTCTTCAAAGAATGGATCGATTGTCGTGCCTTCGATGAAGTCGGGCGTGGAGATATCGATCACCGTGCCCAGAACGTCGGCCCATCCGTCGATGAAGCCGTTATTCATGATCTGACCCAGTTCTGTCACCGCGCTCTGGGTCATGTCATCGAAATCCCCGGAATCGACATCGTCCATGAGCGTCTTTACGATGTTCAATGCACCCTCCCGATCGAAGACGATCATCGCGTGACCATCGAACCCGTTCGAAAGCTCAACTCGTATCCCGACTTTCTCGTTGCCGTCTTCGAAATCCGACCGGATTTCAGTCCCGCGCATGAAATTGAGTTTCGTCACACCGACGCGAGTGTCCACACCCGTCATTTGCGTGAGCCGGCCGGCAGCAATCCCAGCTCCCTCTCTCGCCATTCGATAAAACGTCCCGAGTGCGTTGACGTCTAGTTTCATGCGGGCCTAGGTTCGATACTGTTGATCATCTGGACGAACTCTTCCAGGTCGGGGAACGCATAAATCTCGGCCTGTATCTGATAGCTCGGGACCGAAAGGTCCGAATCGAAAAAGAGGGCCAGGTCATCGCCCCCCAGACCAGCCGTGCGTTCGACGATTTCACCGGCCGGTGCGTAGACGAGTTGGGGCGTGGCGACGTCGATGCCACGTCCGAGGACGTCCGCCCAACCATTTATGAACCCATTGGCCATCTGATTGCCGAGTTCCTCGACCGCGCTCCTGGCCATTTCGCCTGATACCGAGGACATGTCATCGACCATGTCCCTGAGCATCAGCGCAGTTACCTTTTTTGCGCTGGCCTCGGGAAAGAGGACGAGCAGGTGTCCATGAGGCGGTTCTAAGAGTCGGACCCGGACGCCCACTCGCTTGCCATCGTCGAGTTGGGCCGTGATGTCCTCGATGTCGACGAAGTTCGTTTTCGTCACCTCCATCCTGGCGTCTTCGCCTGTCAGTTTGCTCATGTTATCGGCGACCCCGTTGGTCCCGACCTTTGCCATTTCATTGATGAAACTCAACTTCCGGATGTCGACCATCAGGCGCGTGCGTTCCGTCTGGGATTCGTTCGTGCTCATAGTGTATTCACGTCCAGTATGTTGACCACGTCCCCTTCCCCAAGGACCGTCGCTCCGCTGAGTCCCGGAATGTCACCGAGAACACCTTCGAACGGGCGAACAACCACTTCTTGTTGACCGCGGACCTCGTCGCAGTGGATGGCGATTTGTCGAACATCTTTGCGAAGCTTTACGGTCATTCCGTCGCCATTTCGGGTGACCCCCCTGGTTTCGAGTGTATCCGCCAGGCGCACCAGCGGATACCTTTCATCGCCGTCGACCAACCCTTCCTGACCGTCTTCGGTATCCACGCGACCCATCCCGCCGATTTCCTCGACGGCTTTGAGCGGGACCCCGAACTCCTCTTCGCCGGACCGAACGAACAACACGTCGGAAATCGCGACTGAGACGGGGAGCGTCATCCTGACGGTCGTCCCTTCACCGCGCTCACTTTCGACTGTGACGGCCCCGTCGAGATCCTCAACGGTCGTCGATACGACGTCCATACCGACGCCCCGACCGCTGACGTCAGTGACGTCCTGGTTAGTCGAAAAGCCGGATTCAAAGACCAAATCGTACGATTCTTCGTCCGAAAGGCTCTCGGCTTCGTCCCTGGTGAGCATTCCCTGTTCGACTGCTTCGTTCCGCAACCGATTCGGGTCAAGGCCGCGACCGTCGTCCTCGACCTCGATGACGACACGGTCTCGGCGGCGACGCGCGCTGAGTCTGACCGTCCCCTCTGGGTCTTTGTCAGTCGCTTCACGCTCCTCTGGGGGTTCGATACCGTGGTCGACGGCATTTCGAACCAGGTGCATTAGCGGATCGTCAATATCGTCAAGAATGGAACGGTCGATTTCGACGTCCCCGCCCTCCATCTCGAAGGCGACCTCCTTGTTTTGTTCTCGAGCGATGTCTCGGACAGTCCGTGGGAGTCGATTGGCTGCCGTCGAGAGTGGAACCAGGCGGACGTCCATGACGGTGTCCTGGAGGTCGCCCACCAGGTCTTCGAGGTCATCGATTTCCTGATCGATGGCCGCCAGGGATTCGCCTGATTCGACTGCCCGCCGGAGTCGCGCACGCGTTGTAACGAGGCCTTCAACAAGGTTGAGCAGGTCGTCCACTCGATCAATCTCGATGCGGACGGACTGGGGTTCATCGGAGTCCTCCCCATCGGCAGCGACCATCTCCTCGGGCGGCGTCGGAACGAGGTCGGTAAGATCGACGTCTCGATCGGGGAGGTCTTCGGACTCCGAAGAAACCTCAATTGGCAACCCGGGGGCTGCCTGATCGGGGGTCGCCTCCTCTGCTGGTGATGGTGCCTCGGAGTCGGAACGGATCCCCGCGCCCGAACCTGCGCCGAAATCCCGGTCTAGCCCGTCAAAGTCCGGTTCCGAACTGGAATCCTCGAGATCGAGGTCGGCAAAGGCCTCGTCCGCCTGCTCGATTTCTGCAGAGAGATCATCCGCGGCGATTTCGTCTCCGGACGCGCCCTCCTGATCGTCCAGATCGAATTCGCCCACTTCGACACCACCCAGTTCCTCGCCCGAATCACCGGACTCCACCGATTGGGCATCCGTAACGGATTGCTGATCCGATACCGGTTCGGTGGTTGATTCCTTCGGGCCAAATTCGACCGTCGCGTCCACACTGTCGAAATCGGCCGATTCAAGGTCAGTCTCGACCGTTTCTTCGAAGTCAGTTTCGTCCGGGATCTCCACTGCACCGGTCTCCTGGCCTGCCTGACTCGGCTCGGCCGCCCCAGTTTCTTCTGAAGGCAGGGCCGTTTCGGCAGCCTCGTCCATTGGGGGTTCAGACCCTGACTGTATTTCATCCAGTTCCTCAGGCTCCTCCGGAGAAATCGAACCCGACACGTCCGCTGTGGGCTCCACGTCAACGTCGGGACTGAAGTCCGCGGCATCTCCGAGGTCCGATTCGACGTCCGGCGTGGTGCTGGATTCACGGTCCGCGATGGACGGAGATTCCGATTCCGCCGATGGCGACGACGATTCTGGAATAGTTCCGGACGCGCTCATCTCTTCGAATTCATCGTACCCTTGATCGAATGCGACTTCCTCACCAGTGTCTATATCGACATCTGGTTCGAATTCGGTCGATTCGGAAGCGGTTTCGACTCCTTCCGTTGACTGGGCTTCTTCTGCCGTCTCCG
>JBKEGM010000174.1:0-5897 GCA_046710005.1 Natrialbaceae archaeon | reverse complement strand
CGAGGCAGTGGATATTTGATCTGCCCCCGTGATTGTTCGCTGGAGGTCGTCCCCATGGATTACGAACTCGACGCTCGACCGGCGTATACCGTCGCAACGATCGCGCTGGACCCTAGCGAGACGATTACGGCGGAGGCCGGTTCGCTCGTGTCACACACCGATTCCATCGAGATGGAGACCGGCATCGGCGACGAGGGTGAGGGCTTTTTAGAGTCGGTCAAGGACTCGGTCCTCGGCGACGAATCACTGTTCCGCAACCGGTTCACTGCCGAGGGCGCCCCGGGACAGGTCTCGCTCGCGCCGAACGTCCCCGGCGACGTGACCGTCGTCGACCTGGAGGGCAATAGCCTCTACCTGCAGTCCGGCGCGTACGTGGCGGCCGAGTCCGGGATCACGCTCGACACGGAAGTCGGGGGTCTTGACACGCTCCTCGGCGGTGAGGGGCTATTCTTCCTCGAAGCGTCCGGCCGCGGGAAACTGTTCCTCGGAAGCTTCGGTGGGGTGTATCGTCAAGAAGTGGGCCGTGGCGAGACGTTCACCGTCGACTCGGGCCACGTCGTGGCCTGGAACAGCACAATGTCATATAATACGGAGCGCGTCGGCGGGATGAAGGAGACGCTGTTCAGCGCGGAAGGGCTGGTGATGCGGTTCGAGGGCCCCGGCGAGGTGTTTGTCCAGACCCGGAACTATGACAACTTCATTAGCGACATCGTGGGTCGGATGCCGTCACAGAACTCCAATGGAGGCGGTGGTATGGACGTCGATTTCTGACTGGTTGGCCCGGTTCCGGAGTGGGGGTTTCCCGGGAGATGTTTTTGTCCGTCCCCGACGAATCTGTTTTCGTGGGGGTCCATGAACGGTCACGTCGTCGGGTCGCAACTGCACTGGAGCGACTGGAATCCACCTACGGTCCATTCGAGGTGAAGGAGGATCGTCACGAGGTGGTCGCGCAACGGTACGAAGCGATTCGGGAACGATTCGAGGCGGGATCGATCGGCTACGCCGGCGTCTGGGTGACCAACCGAATGGGCGAGGTCCTCCTCATCGATGAGGCTGGACGAGATGGCTGGTCCGAACCGACCGGGAAACACCGGCCTGACGAACGTCTGGCGGAGACCGCTCTCCGAGAGGTGCGGGAAGAGACGGGCGTCGAGTGCGAGATCACGGGTGTTGCGCTGGCTCACGTCGTCGAGATGGTTGACGCCGAGTCGCCAGCCAGACCGCCAGTCGTGCAGTTGGTCCTTGCGTTTGCTGGCACCCATCTCGAGGGAACGCCGGAGCCCGGGGAGGAGAACATCAGGCAGGCACGGTGGTGGAGCGACCACCCCAAGACCCTGGTGTTTGAGGGGCTTCGATCGATCGAAATTCCGGCGTCGAGGGATGAGGTTTCGTGACTCAGCGCTTGGGTTTTTTTCCGACTTTCAGGAATCAGCTACGTAGTTCGTTTTGAAGTCTTCGTAGTCTTTGACGTGGCGCGGACTGATCCCGTAAAGTTGCTCCCGGGTAGGGCCGGTAACGATTCGGAAGGACACCTCATTGCGGGAAAAGGTGTATGTGGTCTCTGAGCGCCCCATTGGGATGTTCATTTGCCATCACCGTTGTGATGAGTGTCACGACCGGGTGCGTACATTGTTTCATACCTGCAAACACCCGTAATTACTCGTAAGAAGGTCTGAAAGGCAAAAGCGCCCGGAGCGGGATTTGAACCCGCGTCACGACCGTGACAGGGTCGTATGATAGGCCACTACACCATCCGGGCTTGCTGCACCCAATCGTTTCCGGGAGATGGACTTAAGACTTTCCAAACGACGTGGGATTGCCAGCCGGTACCGGGGTGCTCGCCAAGCCCTCGGAGCGAGCTCCCCGTAGCCGGGATTGATAGCACCCGCCACTTCGAACTCTCGGTTCCACAAACGATATATGCAAACCGGCCCAATGAGAGGTCGTGGCAATTCGCACGGTTCGGCGGGGTTCGCTTCGGGTCCGGTAGCAGTTGTTCTCCCTTCGGTTGGTAAGGGTTAAATGGGCGGACCCAATATGGAACTGTAGTATCTCGTGACAGCCGCTTCTCTCCGTCCAGCCCACCCACCGACACAGAACGCACACTCATGGTAGATGTAAGCCAACACGAACTCGTGCCCGAGCACACCATCGTCGACGACGCCGACGTCGACGAGGTGCTCGACGAGTATAACGTCGACAGGACAGACCTACCGAAAATCAAACGCACTGATGCGGCGGCGCCCGACGAAGCCGAGGTCGGGGACGTCATCCGGATCGTGCGCGACTCCCGGACCACCGATCAGGCGGTCATTTATCGGCTGGTGGTCGAATAATGAATCGACAGGATCGACGCGAGATTTCGCGACAGTATTTCTCGAAGGAACGACTTGCCGACCACCACTTCCGCTCGTTCAACGCCTTCCTCGATCGAGGGATGCAGCGTGTGGTCGACGAGAAGGAGACCATCGATACCGACATCGGCGACAAAGAAGGCGAGGAACCTGTGTGGGTCGAACTCGGCGACGTCCGGATCGTGACGCCACGGGTCCGGGAGGCCGACGGCAGCGAGGAACTGCTCTATCCCCAGGAGGCTCGTCTGCGGAATATCACCTACTCCGCTCCGGTGTTCATGGAGATGAGCATCGTCAAGGGCGGCGAGGAAGAGGAAGAACGCGTCGTCGACACGACGGAAACGAAGGTCGGGCGGATGCCGATCATGGTCGGTTCGAACAAATGCAACATCTCCGGGTTCTCCGACGAGGAACTCATCGAGATCGGAGAGGACCCGGTCGACCCCGGCGGCTACTTCATCGTCAACGGGTCCGAGCGCGTCCTCATGACCAGCGAGGACCTCGCCCCGAACAAGATCCTCGCCGAGTACGACACGAAGTACGGCGACGAGATTCAGGTCGCGAAAACGTTCTCCCAGCGCCGGGGGTACCGCGCACTGGTGCTCGTCGAGCGAACCCGCGATGGCCTGCTGGAAGTTTCCTTCCCCTCGGTGTCGGGCTCGATCAACTTCGTCACGCTCGTGCGCGCACTCGGCCTGGAATCGGACGAGGAGATCGTCCACCGCGTCTCGGACGATCCCGAGATCGTGAAGTTCATGCTCGAGAACCTGGAGGCCGCCGAGGTCCAGTCCGAGGAGGGCGCCATCGAGGCCCTGGGCAAGCGCGTCGCCTCCGGGCAGGGCAAGAACTACCAGCTCAAACGCGCGAACTACGTCATCGACCGGTACCTCCTGCCGCACCTCCACGAGGAGGGCGTCGAAGAGGAGGACGTCCGAATCAACAAGGCCTACTACCTCTGTCGGATGGCGGAGGCGTGTTTCGAACTCGCACTGGACCGACGCGAGTCCGACGACAAGGACCATTACGCGAACAAGCGCCTCAAGGTCTCTGGTGACCTGATGAAGGACCTGTTCCGGACGGCGCTGAACAAGCTGGCCCGCGACGTGAAGTATCAGCTCGAACGCGCGAACATGCGTAACCGGCAGCTCTCGGTCAACACGGTCGTTCGTTCCGACGTGCTGACCGAACGCCTGGAGCACCCGATCGCGACCGGCAACTGGGTCGGCGGTCGCTCCGGCGTCTCCCAGCTCGTCGACCGCACGGACTTCATGGGCGTGCTGAGCCACCTGCGCCGGCTCCGCAGTCCACTCTCGCGGAGCCAGCCCCACTTCGAGGCGCGCGACCTGCACGCTACCCAGTGGGGGCGAATTTGCCCCTCGGAAACCCCCGAGGGCCCCAACTGTGGGCTGGTGAAGAACTTCGCGCAGGCGATGGAACTCTCACAGAACGTCGAGGACGAGCAGGGACTCAAACGCGAACTCGCCTCGATGGGGGTCGAGGGCATCCCCGGTATCGAAAGCATCGAACGAACTGCGGAGGGCGACTAACATGAGCAGTCAGGAACGCGAAGCCAAAGTCTACGTCAACGGGAGCCTGGTCGGTACGCACGATAACCCCTACCAGCTCGCGGAACAGATCCGGGAGGCGCGCCGTCGGGGTGACGTCAGCGAGATGGTCAACGTCTCCGTGAAGGAACGAACGCGCGAAGTCATCGTCAACGCCGACGCCGGACGGGCACGGCGCCCGCTGCTCGTCGTCGAAGATGGCGAACCCCTGATCTCCGACGATGAGATGGCGGCCGTCGAGAACGGCGACCTCGAGTTCGAGGACCTCGTCGAACATGGCTACGTCGAGTTCATCGACGCCGAGGAAGAGGAAGACATCCTCGTGGGGGTCGACGAGGACGATCTCACCGACAACCACACGCACCTCGAGATCGATCCGCAGCTCATCTTCGGGATCGGTGCGGGCATGATTCCATACCCCGAGCACAACGCCTCGCCCCGGATTACGATGGGTGCGGGGATGATCAAGCAGTCGCTCGGCCTCCCGAGCGCCAACTACCGGGTTCGCCCGGACACGCGCCAACACCTCCTGCATTACCCACAGCTTTCGATGGTCAAGACCCAGACGACCGAGCAAATCGGCTACGACGAGCGCCCCGCGGCGCAGAACTTCGTCGTCGCCGTTATGTCCTACGAGGGGTTCAACATCGAGGACGCGCTGGTGTTGAACCAGGGGTCGGTCGACCGTGCGCTGGCACGGTCGCACTTCTTCCGGACGTACGAGGGCGAGGAACGCCGGTATCCAGGCGGTCAGGAGGACCACTTCGAGATTCCGACCCAGGACATTCGGGGAGCCAGGGGCGAGGACGCTTACACCGACCTCGACGAGGACGGCCTCATCAACCCCGAAACGCCGGTCGACGGGAACTCGGTGCTGCTTGGAAAGACCTCGCCGCCGCGCTTCCTGGAGGAACCCGACGACATGGGCGGGCTCAGCCCGCAGAAGCGCCGCGAAACGAGCGTCACGATGCGCTCGGGCGAGAGCGGGGTCGTCGACACCGTGACGCTGATGGAGGGCGAGGACGGTTCGAAACTTTCGAAGGTCTCGGTGCGCGACGAGCGCATCCCCGAGATGGGCGACAAGTTCGCGTCACGCCACGGCCAGAAGGGCGTCGTCGGTCATATTGCGCCCCAGGAGGACATGCCGTTCACCGAACAGGGCGTCGTGCCGGATCTCATCCTGAACCCGCACGCGCTCCCCTCGCGGATGACCGTCGGCCACGTCCTGGAGATGCTCGGCGGGAAGGTCGGTTCGATGGAGGGCCGACGCGTCGACGGGACCCCCTTCACCGGCGAGGACGAGTCAGAACTCCGGAACTCCCTGGAAGAGCACGGCTTCGACTCGAGCGGCAAGGAGATCATGTACTCCGGGGTCACCGGGGAGAAAATCGAGGCGGAGATCTTCGTCGGGACCATTTTCTACCAGAAACTCTATCACATGGTCTCGAACAAGATCCACGCCCGATCGCGCGGCCCGGTGCAGGTGCTCACCCGCCAGCCCACCGAGGGTCGCGCTCGGGAGGGCGGCCTCCGGGTTGGCGAGATGGAACGAGACGTGCTGATCGGCCACGGCGCGGCAATGGCGCTCAAGGAACGGCTCCTCGACGAGTCCGACCGCGAGTTCATCAACATCTGTGGTCAGTGTGGCATGAGTGCCGTCGAGAACGTGGACCAAAACCGCGTCTACTGTCCGAACTGTGGCGAGGAGACCGACATCCACGAGATCGAGATGAGTTATGCCTTCAAACTCCTGCTCGACGAGATGAAGGCGCTGGGAATCGCTCCCCGACTCGAACTGGAGGACGCAGTCTAACATGGCATCCGATACCACGCCCAAGGAGATCGGCGAGATCACCTTCGGGCTGATGAATCCCGAGGAGTACCGCGACATGTCCGCCACGAAGATCATCACGGCGGACACATACGACGACGACGGATTCCCCATCGACATGGGGCTGATGGACCCTCGCCTGGGGGT
>JBKEGM010000173.1:0-5899 GCA_046710005.1 Natrialbaceae archaeon | reverse complement strand
TGGAGCGACGACGACCCGAAACTCGCACTGCTCCGGCGGATTCGTGACGAGGCCCACCGCTTTGCCGTCCAGTACCACCAGACCGTCCGCGACGACGTTTCGACGGCGCTGGACAGCGTCCCTGGCGTCGGCCCGGAGACCCGCAAACGACTCCTGCGGCGGTTCGGGAGCGTGCAAGGCGTTCGAGAAGCGTCCGAGGCCGAACTCCGCGAAGTGACAGGTGTCGGCGAGAAGACGGCCAGCACGCTCGTGGACCGGTTTTGACGGTGTGTGCCACCCCGTGAAGGTACCGTTCGATCGACTCTTTCATATGCTGGCTGAGGGTAGTGTTTGCACAGCCAGCCATAGCGCCACTCACGGTCGGTGCCCCGGGAAGCACGTTTCTCCGACGGATGTATACGAAAGCGAACTTGTCCCCGTCGTTCGGTATTTGCGCCCGAAGACGGTTCCATTTCTCTCAGTCCTCGCAGCCCTGTCTTTCGCGAAGCCGGCCTACGTCCCCTGCTCTTCGTTGGCGTCGTGATACACGGTTCGTTCGAGCAGCGTTTGTATCCCGCGCCGAAGACGCATCGAGACAGCCGTGTCCGAGATATCCAGTTCATCACCCAGTTCCTCCAGGGTACATTTTCGGGGAACCGCGAAAAACCCACATTCGAATGCTTTGACGAGTGCCTCACGCTGAGCGTCGGTCAATCCAAACGCTTCATTCTTGAGGTCCTTTCGTTCGACCACCCGTTCGATGTCGTATTCTATGTCACGCTCTCGGCAGGCAGAGAAAAACTGAGTCAGGGCCGATTTGTCGGGAAAGCCGATTCGACAGAACCACCCATCGGTGGTCGCCGTGGCACGTTCCACGAAACTCGCCGTCTCGATCAGCAGGGGATACAGTCCAGGTCCCGTTTTCTCACCCAAATTTTCGAGGCCCACTCGATAGATTCGCTGTGATCCAATTTCGTGTGCGTCCAGGAGTGTCACCGTCGGATCGTCTTCGATCCCGCCATCGAAGGCGTCGAAGTCGCCACCACGGGCCCAGAAAAGCATCGCCCGCTGGTGCTCGCTCAGCACGTCACGAATCCATTCGATCTCCATCCCCGCAGCTTGCTGCAAGGACTCTCTCAAAAACGGATAGTGGAGCCGAACCGCGACGAATATCATCGACATTTTCGGCCCTTCCCTTTAGTTGCTCATACCAATGAACGGTGGTCAAAGCTTGCCCTGTATTTGGGGGTACACGACGGATTCGATCAAAATCCTGGAAGCTAGCCAGAGGGCGAGAATCAACAGGTATACGCTCCTGCCATCCTTTACCGGCGGTATGGAAATCGGTGTCGTCCTCCTCAATTTCGGGGAGCCAGCCGAACCAGAGCGGGAGCGAGTCGTCGAATACCTGACGCGAATCTTCCTGAACAACGCTGAACTGGACGGCGCGGACACCGAGGCGGAACGCCAGGCGCGGTCTCGGCAACTCGCAGAGCGACGGGCACCGGGGCTCATCGAGGAATACGAGACGATCGGTGGGTCGCCGCTAAACGAGCAGTCCGAGGCCCAGCGAGTGGGGCTCCAGAAAACGCTGGCTGATCGGGGATATGACGTAACGACGTACCTGGGATTCCAGTTCGTCGAGCCAACGATCGAGGACGTCGTCCATGAGGCCCACGCCGACGGGATCGAGCACCTGATCGGTCTGCCAATTTACCCGCTCTGTGGCCCCTCGACGACCGTGGACGCTCTGGAAGACATGGCCGCCGCGGTCGAGGGGATCGACGACTGGGACCCCGACGTCGACGAGGTAACGGGCTGGCACCGCCACCCGACTTACAACCGGATCCGAGCGGAGGCCATTGCGACGACAGCAAATCAGGCCGGCGTCGACCTCCAGGCGCCCGAGACGGAACTTGTCCTCTCGGCCCACGGCACCCCTCGCCACTACCTGGACGAAGGGAGTCGGTACGACGTCTACGTCGAGGAGTTTAGCGAGGCGTTGACCGGGATGCTCGACGTTGAGGAGTACACAGTGGGGTTCCAGAACCACGCCAACCGGGACATTGCCTGGACCGAACCCGAAATCGAGCACGCAATCGAAACGGTCGACGCGGAGCGCGTCGTTGTCGACCCGATCAGCTTCATGCACGAACAAAGCGAGACGCTCTCGGAACTCGACGAGGAACTCCGCGAGGCGGCCGAGGCGGAAGCCCTGGAGTTCCACCGGGTTCCGGTCCCCCACGACGACGACCGTTTCCCGGACGTCCTGGCGGACCTTGTCGAGCCGTTCATCGCAGACTTCGATGCCGGCTACTATCAGTTTCGGCCCTGCCAGTGCCGGGACGATCCGAACGCAATGTGTCTAAACGCCCCTCGTCCAAACTGACGCGATAGAGACCGTCACGGTGCGTACGGAGGCCTACCCAGTGGACGGCTTCCGGTGGCTGTTGGCCACCGAATTGAGGCTGGGTTTCATCGGCCTCAGCGCTTTTATAATTCACCGACGAAGGTCTACGGGATTCCACACGATCGACCCCAAACCTGTCGCCCACTAAGACCCATGTCGGGGAATCTCGTCGGGTACTCACTATGACAATCACACGACGGAAGGCGCTCAAGGGACTCTCTACCGCTGGAATAGTCGGACTTGCTGGCTGTGGTAGCGGTGGGGATGGGACAGAGACGACCGATTCCCAGAGAGAAGCTACCGGGACGACCTCGGACGGTGATGAAAACGCCGACGTCCGGGCAGCGTTCGTCTATCATGATGCGATCGGGGACTTCGGCTGGCAATGGGCCCACGATCAAGCCCGGCGGGCCGTTGACTCGGAGTTCGACTGGCTCGAAACGGTGATTTACGACAATACCGCTCCGGAAAGTTCCAAACCCCGGTTTCGGCAGTACGCCGAACGCGGGTTCGACATCATCTTCGGGACGTCCTGGGATTACATGAACCCGATGGACGAAGTCGCTCAGGAATATCCCGCCGTGCGGTTCGAAAACTGTTCCGGATTCAAGCACCGGGAAAACATGGGCCGATATTTCGGCCGGATGTACGAGCCACGATACCTGACCGGCGTCGCGGCGGGGTTGCTGACCGAGGCGAACGACCTCGGATACGTTGCGGCATTTCCAATCTCGGAAGTCATCCGGGGGATCAATGCCTTCGCCCTTGGTGCCGCATCGGTCAATGATGCTGCCACTATCCACGTCGAGTATACGGAAACCTGGAACGACGCCGCCATCGAAGGGGAGAGTGCGAGGCGGCTCGTCGACGAAGGCGTCGACGTGATGGCTCAGCACCAGAACTATCCGGCGGCCGCCGAGGCTGCGGACGACGCCGGAATCTGGGCGACTGGCTACAACTCGCCGATGGGGGAATTGGTGGGCGAAAACTACGTCACGTCGCCAATCTGGGATTGGGAGGTTTTCTACAGGGAGACCGTTTCAGACGTACGAAACGGGACCTGGGTCGCCGATTTTTATTGGGAGGGCCTGGATTCGGGTGTCGTCGACCTCTCGGACTGGGGACCGAAGGTCCCCGACGAGGTGAAGGCCACGGTCGACGAAAAGCGTGTCAAAATTCAAGCGGGTGAACTCGACGTGTGGGCCGGGTCTCCGTTCGCTGACTACAACGACGATCAGTTGTTCGAATCGGTCGACCAATACGTCGAGAACGTTGCCGGTGCGGTTCCATAGGGGACAGTCCCATGACACAGAGGAAAACCACTGAATCCGGATCGGGGATCGGCAGCCCCAATACGGGTTCTCCCTCGTCCGACTCGGGTGGTTCTCATGACCTCTGACCAGGACGCCGATGGTGACGTTGCAACAGAGGACCGTTCGGGGTCGAGCACTGTCCAGTGGATACAACAGCGTGTTGGTTCGGTCGTCCCGGACATGATCCGGCGCAACCTCACCGCGAAATTGCTGCTCCTGTTGTTCGTCGGGACAGTCATCAGTGGGGGTGTGCTCTACGTCTCCTACGTCACGATCAATGAAGAAATCACGGGGCAAGTCGAGTCGCAGGTCGAGTCGGAGACGACGGTCCAGGCGACCGTCTACGAAAACTGGTTGACAGAACGATGGACGACGTTGAACGCGATGGCGAGGGCAGACGAGATACAACACGAGTCCCGGTCGGTGGTCCACCAGTGGCTCGTTGCGGAACGGACGGGGGTATCGAATGACGTTCATTCGCTGCACGTCGTCAATCCCGAAACGGGCGAGATTTTCGGGAGTACGAATACCAAGTTCCAGGGCCGAAACTTGTACGATCGCGGCCTCGATCAACAAACCACTGAACGGCTAATTTTCATCTCGAAGCGCCCGGTCCTGCTCGCGGAGGATCTCCCAAAAATGACGATTATCGGGGTGCGTTCGGGGGACCGCTTGCTCGTTGCTGCAATCCCGTCGAACACGACTCTCGTAGAGTTACAGGCATACGAGGGTGGCGAGAATTCGTTGCGCTCGCTCGAGGGACGCAAGCTGATCGGGACCTCATCGAACGAAACGATTGAACTTCGGGAAAACCTGGAAACGGGGACGGTCGTGACGGATCGGGGGAAGTTTATCATGGGGGTGCGGGTCATCTCCCACGACGTCCTCGATGCCGAGGCAGTTGACCGCCGTGACGAAGAGACGGCCGTGCAAACGGTCGTGGTGACACGGGCACCCAAAACGCAGGCATTCGCCGTTCGAGATGAAATTTCCCGTCTCTTGGTCGTGGCGTTCGGGTTGACGTTTATATTGCTCATCGGGACTGCAGCCGTGTCGATGCGATCGGTCACCGGTGCCGTCAATCGACTGTCGGAGCGTGCTCGCCGTGTCAGTGAAGGGTCCTTCGATGTCAACGTGTCGAGTGATCGTCTCGACGAAATTGGGACGCTCTATCGGTCGGTCGGTGACATGCGCGATTCGTTGCAACAGCGGGTCAACATGGCAAAAGAGCGGGAACGAAAGATGGAAGCGGCCAGAAACGAGGCCGATCAGGCCCGTGAGGAACTTCGGCAGGTCATCGATCTGGTCCCGGACCTCATTTTCGCCAGGGATAGCGAGGGCCGCTATTTACTCGCGAACGAAGCCACTGCGGCGGGTTACGGGATGACACCGGAAGAAATCGAAGGGAAACGGGTCGAGGAGCTCCGACCGGGGGCCGAGCAGCCGGAGGGGTTCCGAGAGGAAGATCAGCGAGTAATCGAGTCCGGGGAGCAGATTCATGGGAACCAGGAGGTAGTGCGGTTTGATGGAGAGAAGCGGATTCACCAGACGACGAAGATTCCCTTCAAACCGATGGGGGACGACGAAGACGCCGTGCTGGGCTACGCTCGTGACGTCACTGAACTCAAAGAGTACGAACAACAACTCGAAACCCAACTGGACAATCTCGACGTGTTGAACAAGATGGTTCGCCACGACATACGCAACGAAATTCAGGTCGTCAGGGCCTACGCCGAAAGTCTCGAGAGCCACGTCGACGATGAAGGTGAGGAATACGTCGAGCAGGTATTGGACGGTGCGCGCGCTGCAGCCGAAATCACTGAGACGGCCCGCGACGTCGCCGAGGTGATGGTGCAGGCCGACGCCGAACTCGCACCCGTTGGGTTCAGAAGCGTCCTGGAGGGAGAAATCGAGGACGTTCGATCGAGCCACGAGGCGGCGGTCGTCATTGTCGATGGATCGATTCCGGACGTCCAGATCCTTGCCGACGACATGTTCGGGTCCGTGGCTCGAAACCTCCTCAACAACGCGATCGTTCATAATGACAAGGACGTCCCCCAGATCACCGTTACCGCGACCGAAACCGAGGAGAACGTTCTGTTGCGGGTCGCCGACAACGGCCCTGGGATTGCCGACGACCGCAAGGAACGAATCTTCGACGAGGGCGAACAGGGCCTCGACAGCAATGGCACGGGGC
>JBKEGM010000172.1:0-5907 GCA_046710005.1 Natrialbaceae archaeon | reverse complement strand
CCTCCGCGTGAACGCGGAGGAATCCCGAGCGGTGGGAGTTTCAGGTTCGCAGTCCAGTCACCGGACTACCAGTCCTTTCGGGCGCGGGTAGTCCCACAGCATCGGACTGGTTGACTGCTGGCCATACCAAGTGGCCGTTATCCCTATCCTCAACCGTGTATGGCGTCCCGGTGTTGTATTTGCCAGCGGGACGCCGGCAGGCGTCGGCAGAGTCGGGGGTATCGTGATGCTCGCTTTGAGCAGGTGGCACAGACACACTCTCTGGAATGTGTGTTCACCGACTGGTCTTTCAGATACTGTCATCCGAGAGACTCCGTCTCTCGTGATCACGAAAATCTTCGATTTTCGAACGACCTCGTTAGGTGGGCGGACAGGCCGCCTCCGGAGGACGGTTCGGAATCCGCTCCGTTCCGACCGATTCCTAAATCATTGTAGGGCGGCCAGTCACTTAAAAGTCAACGTGGGAACTCGGGGCAGGCGTTTGAAATGTGGTATGTTTCCCAGAGTGACGGCGCGTATCCACGCCGTGAACGGCGTGTATTGCGCCTGTTAAGCCTATAAGCCGCGAACTCACGCTCGAACGCGACGGTGAACCGCACTATTATGACCTGGAACTGTCGCGGTTTCCCGACGGGTCAGGGGCTGTGGCCGTCCTCCGGGACGTCACCGAACAACGGAACCGCGAGCGGGAGATTATGGTTCTCAACCGGATCGTCCGCCACGACATCCGCAATGAGATGACGGTCCTCCACGGGCGGGGGCAATTATTGGAGGATCACCTTGACCCTGCTGCCGAAGAGGACTACCGTCTCGTTATGGAAAGCGCAGAACACGTCATCGAGATCACCGAATCAGTCCGCGAGTTAATGGAAGCCATTTCAACAGACGGGGAAATGGAGGTCCGGCCGGTCCCCCTCCAGTAGCTGCGCGAATCGGAGGTCACAAAGGCCCGTTCGACCTTCCCCGATGCCACCATTGATGTCGGGAACGTCCCGGCGGTACCGTCGAGAGGAACGACATGCTCTCGTCGGTGTTCACGAACCTGCTGAATAACGCTGTCCTCCACAACGACTCGGAGTACCCGTCCGTTTGGGTCGATGTCACCGTGGAGAGGTACACCGCCAGCATCCGCGTGGCGGACGACGGACCCGGAGTGCCGCCCAACCGACGGGATGAAATCTTCGGTCGAGGCGAGAAGGGACTCGAAAGCGAGGGGACGGGCGTCGGTCTCTACCTCGTGGACACGCTCACGAGCGAATTCGGCGGGGACGTATGGGTCGAGGACAGCGAGCACGGCGGCACCGCGTTCGTTGTGACGCTTCCGCTGGCGAAACCCGCTACCGAGGCCGACGCGGTCCCGTCCGAAACCTCGCCGCCGGCAGGGTGAGAACCGCTCGCTGGGGGGTACCCCGGAATGACCGTCGAGGACGGGAAATCCGGCGTCTAGCGACCTCCTCAGGACTGGTCCCACTCTGCCGGCCGTGACGAAGCGCTTTACCCGCCCCCGGTTCAGGTTCGGGATATGAACCTCGATACCGCCACGTGGACCGATGTTGCCGTCGCGGACACCGACCTGGCGCTCTTGCCGGTCGGCAGTACCGAACAACACGGGCCCCACGCTCCCCTGGGAACTGACGCGATAACTGCCGAAGCCGTCGCCGAGGCGGGCGCCGATGCGTCCGATGCCAATGTGGTGATCGCACCGACCGTGAACGTCGGCATCTCGGAAGAACACCGCCATTTCCCCGGATCGCTGTGGGTCTCCGAGGATACGTTCCGGGCCTACATCAGGGAGACGGCCGAAAGCCTCGCCGTCCACGGGTTCGGCCGGATCGTCCTGGTCAACGGTCACGGCGGGAACGCGGCCGCACTCCGCGAGGTCGCGGCCGGACTGACTCGCAACGGCGACGCCTACACCGTTCCGTTCACCTGGTTCGACGCGGTCGACGTGGAGGTCCCGATGGGCCACGCCGGCGGGCGCGAAACGGGGTTGCTCCGGGAAGTGGCCCCAGAAACAATCCACGAAGATCGGGTCGAGACAGCCGCCGCCGACGCAAGCGATCGGTGGGGTGACTGGGTGTCCGGCGTGAACCTGGCATACGATACCGGCGAATTCACCGAGAATGGCGTCGTCGGTGATCCCCGCAAGGGAACGGTGGATCTTGGCGAACGAATGTTGGAAACGGCAGCCGACGCTCTCGCAGAACTGCTCGCGGCTATCGAAGAACGCGATCTGGACGAACCAAACCCTCGGTGAGAACGCCTCGGTTACGCGTCGTCGTCACTCCCTTCGGAGTCCTCGACGTCCGACTCTTCGACCTCGGCGGTGGCCTCCTCGAGGGCATTGCGAAGTTCGGGGATCGTCGATGTGAGGTCGCCGACCTGCTCCTCGGCCGCCTCGACGGTGGCGATTACGTCGTCGATAGCCTCGATTTCCGCTTCGAGGTCGGCCGGATCGTCGAACGCGTCAGCACGCTCACCCATCGTGTACCACTTCTTCGCGTCCCGGAGGTGCTCGCGGGCGTCCTCGACCTCCAGGGCCGACCGGAGGCCATTGAGCACGCCCAGGGTGTTCTCGGCCTCAGTTCCCCAGACGGCGTCCGCGGCGGGCAGCGACGTGCGGGCCGCCGCGATGGAGGATTCCACGTCTTCGCGAACCTCGCTGGCGGCCTCGCCGAAGAGTTCGTCGTCGTCCAGAGTCGTCTGGCTCATGGAGGGCGTTTCGACCCCACGGACCGTAAATGATAGCCCGAAAGCGAAAGTATAATCCAGCGTATCGACGTTTCGAACGGTCGAAATCAGGAGCCAGGCGATCCAGTTTCGCTCGACCGAATCGCCGCGCGACGGTCGGAGATGAGGTCGAGCGTTTCGTCGACGTCACCGAGCACCAGCAGGGCGTAATAGCGGAGATAGGTCACCACCGGGACGGACATGAACAGTGCAACCAGAAACAGGAGCAAACCATACACGAGGGCGACGAGGCCCAAAATTGCCAGGGTAACCAACTGGGAGGCGCCGGAGAGACCCACCCAGAGGAGGACGCCAAGGGTGCCGAATGGAATCGCGAGAACAAAAGCGAATAGTCCCACAAACAGCCCCAGAGCCAGACTCGCCACGATATTCAAGCCGAACCGGACGACGCCGTACACCACGAACTCCTGCCATTCGGCCGTGAACAAGCCCAGGAACCGCCGCCACCCCGAGAGGACGCCTCGCTGCTCCGCCAGCATGATCGGCGCCACGAACTCCGTCGTGAACAGGTTCACCAGCCCCCCGAGGATGCCGAGCAGGAAGATGAGTGGGATCAATACCAAAATCCCGGCGATGAACGAGGTCGGTCCGGTGAAGAACCAGTAGACCAACCCAGCCAGGACCACCAGGAAGAACACGATCCCGAGGACCCCAACGAGGAACCTGAACGCGAACAGCCGAAGGCCTTGGCCGAGATTTCGTCGGCCATACTCACGGACCGACACCCGTTCCGAACGCAGGGATTCGTACAGGACGAACTCCATAATTGCCCCGATAAGAGCGTACAGAACCCCGACTGCGACGACCACGACGAGGAGGACGATCACCCAGAGCGGGACCGCCGACACCAGGGTATTGCCGAGGCTCCCCACGTCAATTTCCCCGACAGAGCCACCATCCCACACGTCCGAAGCGCCGTCGGTTGTCGTATCGAAGGAGCCACCGGTGTTTCCAGCTCCGCCGGGAAATCCCCCGGCCGAACCGAAGACGAAGAACGCGATCAGCGCGAGTCGAAGCCACCGCCCGCGGTCGAAGGGCAGCAAAAACGCCCGGGTCGCGTCCCACGCGTCGCCAAGGGCATCAAAGGCATAGGCCATACGCGAACCCTTCGCCTCCCAACACAAGTATCAATCCGTATCGGGCCGAACCGTCTCGATCCGCATTCGGGGGTAGCCGTCGTCGAGGGTCATGCTGGCGAGGACTTCGAAACCCTCGTGGTCGACGACAATATCGACGTCAGCGAACCGCCCCGTGAACTCGACGTAATCGGCGGCCGAATCGGTGATTGCATCCCGAAGTCGATCCATTCGAACGTTCACCTCAACGTGTTTACACGCCGGCTGGTTTTCGATGGCCGTCTCCATCGCTCTAGCCAGATCATCCGCGCTCGATGGCGAAACTGGCGTTCCCGCGAACTGATGGTACAACGACCCAAACTTAATCCCGGCCTCGAAACACGCCGCATCGCGAGTGGAAACCTCGCTTTCCGGGGTCGATCGATCGTCCTCCATACCACGTTGTGCAACGGCGGTCGGGAAGTGGCTTGCGTCCGTCCGGGTCGGGGCGCTTCGATGGGACGACCCGGTCGTCGACGCGTCAAATCGCATGCTACTTACCCTCGGTGGCCCTCTCCTTGCCTGATGGCGGAGTCCGTCCTGCTCACTGGCGCGGCCGGCCGCGTGGGGACAGCGATCCTCTCGGGGATCGGCGAGAAATACGAATGGCGCCTGCTCGATCGCGACCCGCCCGCCGATAGGGACGACTGGCCGGGCGAGTACGTCGTCGCCGATATCACTGACGAGGAGGCGGTTCGGGAGGCGATGGAGGACGTTGACGTGGTTATCCACCTCGCTGGCGACCCGCGACCGGACGCACCGTGGGACTCGGTTCTCGCGAACAACATCGACGGCACCCGGAACCTGTTCGAGGCGGCCATCGCCGAAGGCGTCGAGAAAGTCGCCTACGCCTCCTCGAACCATGCAGTCGGCGCCTACGAGGCGGCCCGCAAGCCCGATATTTACCGAACCGGATCCGACTACACCCTCGACGGGACCGAACTCCCGCGACCCTCGAACCTCTACGGCGTTAGCAAGGCTGCTGGTGAAGTGCTCGGCCGATACTACCACGACTACTACGACCTCTCTGTCGTTTCCGTCCGCATCGGCAACCTCACGAAGGGCCACCCGCCGAAGGACTACGAGCGGGGCCAGGCGATGTGGCTCTCATATCGCGACTGTGCGCACCTCTTCGACCGGTGTATCCAGGCCAATTACGACTACGAGATCGTGTATGGGATCTCCGACAACGATCGCAAGTACTACTCGATCGACCACGCCCGCGAAGTGCTGGGCTACGACCCGCAGGACAACTCGGCTGAGTTCACTGAGTAAATCTCGGATTCCGTCCGGCGTTCTCACTCGTTCGACTCGAACAACCCGTCGACGTCCGTCTCTCGCCGGCGCCGACGGTCGACGTGATCGGCCAGTCGCCGATAGACGAGTTGACGGTTCTCCGGTTCGCGGACGAAGTCGAAGACCAGGCCGACGAACTCGTCGCTCCCGTCCGCCTCGACGACCTCGCGAGCATATTCGGTCGCCTTCTCGAGGACGGCCTCATCGTACCCCTCCAGCGCCTCAGCAAGGACCAGGGCAGCCATGGCCGTTGCCTCGAAGTGAAGGTCGTCGGGCATGACCACCGCTCCCTCGTGACGAATCCGAGGGGGCCGACGCCGTTCGATTACAGCAGGATCGCCGCCCAGTGTCGCCAGGTACGCCCGCAGATCGTCCAGGTTGACCGTTCGATAGTCCCCCGGAAGATCAGCCAGATACTCGCCGGCGCTGTCGGCGAGTTTCCGTGCCCCGAGGAAGTTCCGGTTGCGGCCATGGTAGACGGCCGCCGTGAGTTGGATCAATCCCTGGAGAAACCGTTTGTCGTGGCCGCCCCTCAACTCGAGCCACCGTTCTTCCCAGGCGTCGTGGGCCGCCAGGTACTCGCCGTCGTTGTAGATCGTAATCCCCGCCCGAAGTTCCTGTCGCATGTTCGTCCTCAGAAACGTTGGCGCAAGCAGGGAAAAACTCGTCGGGGGAATAGCTCCACTCGCCGGAAGTGGGCCCAAGAAATGACCTGATGGTGTTTTTGTAGGACGTGTAATAAACC
>JBKEGM010000171.1:0-5912 GCA_046710005.1 Natrialbaceae archaeon | reverse complement strand
CACGTGGACGATCCGACGATCCTCGTGGGTGCCGAGGAGTCCTACGAGGCACGGTGTCGCAACTGTCACACGCTTCGGGAGGACTAATGACCCGCTGGATCGAGGACTCGTCGGGCGGGCGCGACCGCGGACCCAGAGCCATCGCCCGGACCTGGGTCGAGGTGCTCGTCAGACCGTACCGGTTTTTCAGGGCTGGGATCGCCCCTGGCGATCAAGCGCCTGGGCTGGTCTTCGCGATACTCGTGGTCTGGATCGAGGAGGTGATAAGGGTGGTACTCGTGGCGGATCCCTACCCGGTCGCATTTGGTGCTCCTGTGCTCTCGACCGCACTGGGAATCGTCGCCGTCGTCCTATTCCTGACGCCGGTGGTCCTCCACCTCGTCGCCGGGTTGCAGACGGTATTTTTGGCGGCCGTGTTCGTTCGCGACCGAGCAAACATTTCCGAATCCGTGCAGGTACTGGCCTATGCCAGTGCACCGTGCGTTTTTGCGGGAGTTCCGGTCCCCGAAGCCCGGGCTCTTTGTGGGATCTACGCGACGTTTCTCCTCGTCGTCGGGTTACGAACGGTCCACAGGGCGAGACCGAAGCAGGCCCTCCTCGCGGCGGCCGTCCCGGCGTGGCTCGTCTTCGGACTCGGCTTTCGTGCTGCCCCGGCAATCGGTGTCCTGCTTCGACGTTGGTACCTCATTTAGTATTCCTCCCGAGGTTCGTAATCGACGCCGTACCGACGCGGCGGTTTTCTATACGGTCCACGGTCGTTGCGTCGTACAATCGGATTCGACCGCTCCTGTCTGGTGGTGACTCGGAAATCGTAATGGTCGGCTTCGTATTTCGGCTGATCCCCGGATTCGCGTCGATCTTTGGCGAAGGATCGGTGGCGCTCCAGCCGATGCCCCGTGATCGTTTCGGAGAGCCGGGGACCCTGTCGTTCGGCGGCAGCATCCCCGACCCCATGAACGTCGTTACCCGATTCGTCGGTTTGCGCCAGAGTGCGTCCGGAAGCGGACGAAGCCCCCGTTCCCGGAACGCCCGGAGGACGCGTTCGTGGTTGGGGTATCGCCGAAACTTGCCATCGACGGACCGTGTAGCGTCGCCCACGTTGATGCCGGCGATCCCACCGGGTCGAAGGAATCGCTGAACTTCGTCCCAGACCGCGTCCAGACACTCGTACATCCGGTCGTACGCACACCCCCGTCGCCTGCCGCCAATCGGTCCCCAATCGCCGGAGGGAGTGACTCGAACGTCTCGTCCCAGAGTTCGATCATCGGATATGGCGGCGATGTGACGACGAGTTCGACCGAGTCGTCCCCGAGGGCCATCATCGACCGCTTGTCGCCGACGTGGACGGCGTGTTCCGTTTCCACTACCGAGCCGAGTGTCTGGCAAGCTGGAAAAGCGATCCGTTCCGGACCCCGGTCCGATCGAAGGACCGACGAGACGATGTCCTTCTTTTGAATCAATCTCGAAGAAAAAGGCACGTGGTGAGAGTCCGTGTCCCTTTCAACGGGGAAGTCCAGTGGAATTCGCGGTCATCCGCATGATCGTCAGTCTCCTTTTTCGGCCGAACGAACTGCCAGCCAGCGGCTGGTCGGCGGGCAGAGATTGAGCGAGTTTCGGACGAATACCCGGAACACGAAATTCGGCAGGCTCCATCGGTCGAGTTGACAGTGCCGCGGTCATCCGCGTGAGACCGCGCCGCGATGGTCGGATTTCAACGGGGCCATGCAAAGAGGATCGGCTCCTCCGTGCCGGCGACAAACCGATGCTACTGAACCATCCGAGGTCGTTAATTGTTCGTACAACTGATGGTTTGGTACCAATTGTCAACCCTTCATTTTTAACGTTTTTTGTACAATCGGCCTGAAGAATTTAAAATGTTAGCTTATACCACAGCGCAGGATTTTTGATGGCTTTATGTAGTCCGACGGTCGAGTTCTTGACGATGGAGGAACGTACTTCATGGAATTACTAGAGGAAGGAACCGGTGAACTCGTCGGGTGGGAGCACCCAGACGATTTCCGCGAGTGGAACAAAAACGAGCGCTCCCGAGCGCCGGATGACAAGCGAATGACTGCGACGGAAGCGGTCGAGGAGTACGTCGACGACGGAGACGTTATCGCCAACGGTGGTTTCGGCCAGGTTCGCATTTCGACGCCGATCATTCACGAGATTATTCGACAGGGCGTCGACGACCTCAAACTCTATGCCAAGACGGGCGAATTCGACACGGACCTCCTGATGGCGGCGAACGTCATCTCCGAGGCCGAGGTCGCGTACCTGGGTCTCGAAACGCGAGGACTTTCAGCGGTTGCCAGGCGACGGATCGAAGGCGGCGAATTGGACGTTATCGCGGAAGGCAGTAACGCTGCCCTCCAGTGGCGCCTGCTCGCCGGTAAGATGGGCGTCCCGTTCATGCCGACCCGCGTGATGAACGGCACCGATACGTTCGAGCACAGTTCGGCCAAAGTGGTCGAGGACCCCTGGTCCGGCGACCCGGTCACGCTGGTGCCGAGCATCAACCCCGACGTCGCCTTCATCCACGTTCCACGGGCCGACAAGTACGGTAACGCCGTTATCGACGGCATCATCGTCGAGGATCACCAGCTCTCGGGCGCAGCCAAGAACGTGATCGTCACCGCCGAGGAAATCGTGGACAGTTCCGAGATCTGCCAGGATCCGTCGAACACCGACATCCCGTTCTTCCACGTGGACGCGGTCGTCGAGGCGCCGTACGGCAGCCACCCGGTCGAGATGTCTTACCAGTACTACTTCGACGAGGAACACCTTGCGGAGTACATCGACGCCACGGAGAACGAGGAGGACCTCCAGGCGTACGTCGACAAGTACATCCGGGAAACCGAGGACTTCGAGGAGTACCTCGAGCTGATCGGCGGCGATGCGAAGCTTGCCGAACTGGAGGAGATCGAAACGTACGACCAAGATCCGGAGTACCCCTGGTGTAGTGATTAACAATGTCCACCGAACTCAAAACGGATTACAATTCGGTTGAACTGCTCACGACCGTCGCCGCGAAGGCCCTGGAGGACGAAAACACGGTTCTCGTCGGGACGGGGATGCCCCAGCTGGCGGGGATGCTCGCAAAGGAGACCCACGCCCCCGACCTCACCCTCATCTACGAGGCGGGCGGCATCGGCGCGGACGCACCTGCGCTTCCGGTCACGGTCGGCGACGAACGAACCATCCACGAGGGCGTGAAGGCCGCCTCGATGCACGACGTCATGTCGTACATGCAGGCCGGCTTCGTCGACTACGGCTTCATCGGTGGCGCCCAGATCGACAAATACGGGAACCTCAACTCAACGGCCATCGGCGACTGGGAGGACCCCACCGTCCGCCTGCCTGGCAGTGGCGGTGCGAACGACATTGGGTCGCTCGCCCACGAAACGTTGATCGTCATGCGCCAGGACGAGCGGAAGTTCGTCGAGGAACTCGACTTCCGGACCACGCCTGGCTACCTGGACGGTCCCGGTTCCCGCGAGGAGCACGGTCTCCCCAGCAACTCCGGACCGACGACGGTCATTACCCAGTACGGAGTTTACGAGTTCGACGATGAAACCAAGGAGATGACTCTCGACCAACTTCATCCCGGCGTCGAGGAGTCCGCGGTCAACGAGAACAGCGGCTTCGAGATTCATATCGGCGACTACGAGCACAGTCCCGAGCCGACCGAGGAGGAACTTCGCCTCCTGCGCGAGGAATTGGACCCGCAAGGCATCATCCGGTAATTCATTCAGTTCCGGGGTTGGCACGCGCGGCGATTGATCGATCGTTTGTGATACGTTTCGTTCAACTGGAGGCGAGCCTGCGCCGTATCCCGCAGGGGGTTGACGAGTGGTCCCGGCCGAGTGAGGTGCTGGTTTTCCGGATTCGGGGTCGTGGTTCGGACGGAAGGGCCGGCGGGGTCGGGTTGGAATCGATCGTCGGCGGGAAAGATCTACATTTCGCTTCCTTCTCGCGTTTTCACGGTCCGGCGGAACGGATGGGGAACTGAATTGTCGACGACCGTTCCAGTGGAGGGACCGAGTCGGTGTTCTCCGGCCCAAGTCTGGTACTTCGGCGTTACACTGTAGTGTCACCGCCCGAGAACCAGGGTGACAACTGGAATTCGTTTACCGAATGAAATTTGCACCTGGCCACGCTGGACATCCATATGGTTCTTGGTACCATCATCTCGTTCGTCGTCGCGCTTCTGGTCGGTGGACTAGCGATCTACGTTAGTGCTCGCATCGTGGCGGACGTCGATGACTTCTCTCGCGCGGTGGTCACTGCGTTGGTCGGAGCCTTTGCCTGGGCAATCGGGTCGATGATACCGCTAATCGGGTCATTGGTGGCCCTGGTCGCGTGGATCTGGGTCATCAAGTGGCGATATCCGGGTGGCTGGGTGAAGGCGGCGATTATCGGGCTGGTCGCCTGGCTGGCAGCGCTGATCATTATCGCCGTGCTCAATATGGTCTTCACCCTCGGAATCACCGCGTTTGGCGTCCCTGGGGCGTGAGACGTGATTGGTGGATCGACGGGCCATCAACGCTGTTAATGAACCAGTGATTTCGAGGCGGTGAACCGAGTTCGGCCTATTGGAGTGGGACGTTGTCATTGCGTCGGTGGTCCTGGTTTGCAGGGCATCGAAATCCAGAATTCGTTGCAACTGTCGTCGGCATCCTCGCCACTGGCGGTCTCGTATTTTACTGTTCACTCACGCAGGCTGGCCCGACTGTCAATGAGATCCTCTTCGTGCTGTTAGGCATTACTGTGCCTCTGACGATCGTCTCCGAGGTTGCTCGTTGCTGGCAATAAGAGACTTGCGCACTGTATCTTCCATGCGAGTCTTGACAATAACTTGGATAGACTGAGCGTGTGGAGGTTTCTATGACACGCTCAGCCAGTCTTGCCCTTTCCGGAGCGTGCTGACGCCACCATAGTTAGTAGGACGGCGAACAATTCGTGGGTAGCCTGTCGTGACCACCTGCATTCGCGGTCTCTCCGTCCGGTAAGAAGCACTTCTCGAACTATGAGCGATACCAGAACGGATCCCATCTTTTCAGAACATAAAATGTAGCCGTTGCAATGGCAAGATTCACGATCAAAACGATAGTGGCGTTCGTCCATCGCTGTATTCCGGTCATATCGGTCCGATACCAAGCGAACACGCCGACTGTGATGCCGATAACTGCGATACTCACAGTCTCATCTCTACTCAGGCTAACCATCGTTACAGTCCCCCGTCGGAATAGACGCGGCTATACACTGTCCATCCGATCGCCAAGGAGGCGACGATGATGCCGATAGCCGTGGAGACAGTGGTACCAGAACCGTTGAATGACCACCCGAAAATCAGGTAGCCGACGACGGCAATCAGTGCAACAGTAGCGCCGATGGTTCTGACTGCCGTTGACTCCGAGCGACCTGCGCCGGACATACGTGTCCAACATTCCCATAAGGTGTTAAGTCCGGGGGCGAGTTGTGAGCCCTGAAACTGTCCCACGCTCTTTTTACGCAATCCTTCTTACACGTCTTTCATGGGCGAATCAACGTCTCTCCGCGACCGACTGCGTGCTGACCTGACGGACAATCAGTCGGTAACATTAACTGCGATTGGACTTGCATTCACCCCGGTGGCCGTCGAGATCGACGCCGCGCTGGGTGGCGTACCATTCCCCATCGTCCTCTTTGTCGAGAATCACGGTCGTCATCCGGGCGTTGCGCCATCGGCGAGCCGTTTCTTCGTAGGATTCCTCGAGTTGTTCGGCACCATTGACGGATTCATTGTTGGTCCCCATCTCATCTGACGCCGACACTTGGGAACGAAAAAGATTCGAGCCAAGGGCGTGTCGGAAGTGAAACTGAAACCATCGGACGACTGGACGAATCCGTCTGAAACGGATTCGACGGTA
>JBKEGM010000170.1:0-5923 GCA_046710005.1 Natrialbaceae archaeon | reverse complement strand
ACGAACTGAAGGCCACGAGGACAACGCACAGTCCAGTGCACGGTCGGACATGGTGAGTCCTGACGAACTTCCAGGGCCGACGGCCGCCGGTGGGGCGGGACCGGAACCCACTGACGATTCTGAAGGCGCTGACGGCGTTCCCGGTTCTGGTGGGAATCGGAGAGCGGACCGACTTTCCGGTTCCACGCAAAGTGATTCTGAGCACTCCGATGACCGTCTCGGACCGGACCCTGCTCCTGAAAAAACGGGTCCCAATGATGGGCGAGTGGTGGAGACCCCCTCGAACGACGGTCGCCCCGATCTTGATGAACTCCGGGAGGAACTCAACGAACAATTCGAGAGCATCAAGATCGTCGAACGGGGACAATACGAACTGAATCTCATGGAACTGTACGACCGAGAAGAATACATCATTTCGCTTCGAGAGGACGGCCGGTACGTGATTGAGGTCGCTGATTCCTGGCGTGGCGACGGGTAATCCGGCAGATTCGGGCCAGGATCCTTTTTTCAAAGAGCAACAGTGATTAGCCAATTTGTTTGTGATATAACGTATCTCTCCAGAGGAAACCCCTTCATTTCGTGTGGAAAAATTAACTAAATGGTCCGGATTGGTCGTTGAGAATTTCTGATCCCGGACCATTCGACCGACCTTATCGCGACTGTCACCCGTCGAGGCGATCGAGGACCGCTTCTTTCTCGTAGGCCAAAGTCAGTTCGCGAGATCGACCGCGCCCTTCGACGTCCGCGTATTCGGTTTCGATGATTCCCAGGTCATCGAGTTTGTTGACGATCTCGGAATACCGAGTGTAGCCAAGGTCGGTTTTCTCGTGAAAGGCTTCGTAAACATCGCCGGCCTGTTTGCCATCGTTCTTGGCGATGACCTCGAGGAGTTCCGTCTCGGAGTCCGAGAGGCCTTGCAGGCTATGAGACAGGTGGACGAACTTGGACTTGTCGTAGGCGGTTTCCACGTCTTGAACCTCGACGGTTCGACTCGCACGCATTTCTGCGTTCAAACCCCCGCGACGAAGGAGGTCGATCCCGACCCTGAGGTCACCTGTTTCGGCGGTGAGTTCAGCCACGCGATCGAGAACGGGGGCTCCGATGACACCGTCATGAAAACCCCGATCGATCCGCTCTTGCAGTATATCGGCGATCTCACGCTCGCCATACACTGGGAAGTAGATTTCCTCGGGTCGGAAGACGCTCTGGACTCGGCCGTCGAGGGAATCAACGACCTCGAGTTGGGGGTCGGACGAAACGACGATTACCCCGATTCTGGCGCCCGGGTACTCCTCGTGGGCTCGGATGAGGGAATACAACGCGTCGGAGGCTTCGTTTTCATAGAACAGGTAATTCACGTCGTCGAGGGCGACGACGAGGACATCTTCCTCGTCCACGAGCTTTTCGGCGATCTGACCGAAGAGCTTTTTGAACGAAATCCCACTGGCTGGCGGCTCGTAGTCGAACATCTCCCTGAAGAGCTGGGAAAACACTGAGTACCGAGTGCTATTGACCTGGCAGTTAACGCGGACGGCGTTAACATTTGCCTCTGCTCTGAGTTCGTCGAACAGCTTCAGGATGGCAGTGGTCTTCCCGGTGCCGGGCGGCCCTCGGACGATCGCATTCAGTGGGCGCGATCCGCGAACGGCCGGTCGAAGGACGTACTGAAGGCTCTTGGTTTGGCTCTCGCGGTGCTTGAAGGTCTCGGGAACGTAGTCGATTTCGAAGACGCGCTCGTCACGGAACACGGACTCGTCCCACGAGAGCATACCCCCGTCCCGGTCGTCAGGCATCACTTTCACCACGCTCCCCTGCCTACTTAGGCTTTCGGCAGTCGCACCCCCGCTTCCTGAAAACGTGGAAATCAGCTCATGTCGGCGTCCGACCGTCGGTTATCGCGAGCTTCGATGAACCTGATCGGGTCGGTCTCCCCGCGGCGGGCGAGTTCGTTCGCCGACTGGAGTTGGGAATCGATGAGTCTGTTTTGCTGTTGAGACCACTCTTCGTCGTCGTGGGAGGCTGTATCCATGTTACGCCGCTTGGGTTTCGAAAGCCACTCGCTGGAATTGCCAACCAATTGTCGTTCGATGGGCCGGATCGGGCCGTAAGGAGCTCGTTGCAACCGAAACAACGGTTCGAGGTGGGCTCACCCCTCGAACTTCCCGAGCAACCGGTCGTAGAAGGCGTCGCCGTTCTCGGCAGCGAGTTTTTCGACGATGAGTTCTGGCGTCGAACGAGCGAGATGATTCTTGACTGGCGATCGGTTCACCTTGAGTTCGCCGTCCTCCAGCCCAAGTGCCTCGATACCGTCGACGGTGATTGGGAAGGCCGTTTCCTCGCGAATCTCGCTGGCCAGGTGCGAGACGAACACGGCGGTCGCGTTCCCGTCATGCAATTCTTCGAGAATCCCCGCAATGATTCGGGCACTGGCACCGGGTTCGGTGATGCTCTCGAGTTCGTCCACGAGGACGAGCGCGTCGTCGGCCCCGGTCGCCAACTCCGCGAACTCCCGGACGGTCGTTTCGAACGCGCCAGCGTCGAGGGTCCCCTGCGTCTTTGCATTGTAGTGGAGCCCGTCGAAGCGCTCCAGTCGGGCGCGTTCGGCTGGCACCGGGAGGCCCATCTGGGCCAGGATAACGACCGTCGCCACGAGGTCGAGCGTCGACGTCTTTCCGCCGCTGTTGACGCCCGACAGAAGCGCCACGTTTCCTACCTCGTAATCGACGGGTTCGATCTCGTCGAACGGTTCCGGGAGCAGCGGGCAGCGCCCGGCCTCGATTTCGAACCCCTCGCCCTCGAAGTCCGCCATCGTACACTCGAAGTCGCGGGCAAACCTGGAGACCGCGAGTTCGACATCGAGTTCGAGGGCCCCGTCGACCATCCGTTCGGCAGCCTCCCGCATCGTGGCGATGTCGTTTGCCAGTTCGCGCTTCAGACGCGTGGCTCGCTGATCTCTGGTTGCCGTCAGCGAGTCGCGGAGTCGCCCGATCGCCTCGGCATCGTGTTCGACCGGATAGGTCGGTTCGTCTCCAAATGCCCGCTCGGCGAAGTCTGCCTCGTCGCTGCGGAGGTCGAGTGCGTCGATCAGGTGCTCGCGGGCGGCCGCGACCGCCTCGGCGTATTCGTCGGCGAGTTCACGGGAGAGCACTTCGTCCACGCCCGCCCCTCGCTCGACCAGCGAAAGGAGGTCGGCTCCCTCGATGGTGACGTCCCGCTCGCGAATGGCGTCACGAAGGTGATCGTTGGCGACGTTTTCAGCGGTCCCGACGGCTGCATCGAGGTCGTCGACGGCGGTCGCCAGACGCTCGAGTTCGTCGTCGCCAACGACGCCGCCGTCGGTATCGAGGCGGGCAAGGGCGTCCTCCAGGGCGTCGAGGTCTAGGGGCGGGTCGAGGTCGGCAGCCCGGTGGACCGCCGCAGCCGCCAGAAGCCGGTCGCGGTTCGCGGCGAAGAAGGCGAGTGCCCGTTCCGGGACGACCTCGGCCGGGTTCTCGAGGGCGTCAGGTTCCACGCGGACGTCGCCGTCCACGTCGACGGCGGCAAAGGTCTCATCGAGCGCAATCACGGTCGAGTAGCCCCGGGCCAGTTCGGCCAGGTCGCGGGCGTCCTCGACCACCTCCACGCTCACCTCGGGGATCGCGTCGCGGGCCTCGGCGTACGTTTCGGCGTCGGTCGTCGCGAGACACCGGTCACGAACCCGGACGTCAGTGAATGCCGCGAGAGGTGCGACGCCCTCCAGTGCCTCCAGCGCCGCCGCGTCGGGTTCACGTTCCATCGCCGCCTCGGCGAACGCCTGGACCTCCTCGATCCGGGATGCAGCAGTGCTCGGGTAGAACGTCTCGAGGCGCTGGGCGGCGTAATCGGTAACGGTCCGCGCTTGCAGCAGTTCCAGCACCGAGCGGTAGATCTCCCGCGCCCGGTCGGTCGCCAGGAACCCGCCGGGGTCGTCGTGGGCCTCACGGATCGCCGCCCTGGCGATCCGGGCGGCCCGCCCCTGAGAGATCCCCGGGGCTCGTGCAATCGTCGCCACGTCCCCCTCCTGTAACGCCGTCTCGGGGTCGTCGAGTTCGGCGAGGGCCGCCGCCGTCTTCTCGCCGACACCGGGAATCGCCGAGAGCTCCATCATCACCCCGTTCGACGGTGGGTGGAAAAAAGCTCCCGGCAGTTCCGGGGATCGTGCGAGTGGGGTCGGGGTCGGACCAATCCACGGGGCGACCTTATCCGCCTCGAAACACAGGGAACGCTATGACCGGCGCTATCGAGTACCACGACCGCACCAAACACTCGCCACGGAGCATTCGCGAGAGCGACGTCCGACTCGATTTCAACAATAAACCGCGACCGTTCAAGGTCTACGAGAACCTCGAGTCGGTCGATCTCGTGGACCGACTCCGGGGGCCCTCGGTCCCGGCCCTCGCCGCAGTCGCGGATCCGACCGGCGGGCCCGACCGCGAAGCGGCGACGGATCTGGACCTCGGCGTCGTCTCCGCGCTGTGTTACTCCGCGGCCGGGATCACGAAGACGATCGAACGGCAGGGGCGCACGCACCGTTTCAGGGCCGCAGCCTGTACCGGCGCGCTCTATCACATCGATCTCTACCTGGTGACGGGCGAACTCGGAGCTTCGACGGGCCAAACGGAGGACTCGGCCGCTGACGGCCGGCCACCCTTTGACGCCGGGGTCTACCATTTCGACCCGACCACCTACTCGCTCGACGTGCTTCGCAAGGGCGATTACCGGGGCGTGCTCGCCCAGGCGACTGCCCACGAGGCCGTCGCAGAAGCCCCACTGTCAGTCGTCGCGACGTCGACATGGTGGCGCAACGCCTGGAAGTATCGCGCCCGGACCTTCCGCCACGCCTTCTGGGACTCCGGAACCGTCCTCGCGAACCTCCTCGCGACGGCGAGCGCCCTCGACCTCCCAGCCGAGGTCGTCCTCGGGTTTGCCGACGACACCGTCGCCCGTCTCCTCGGCCTCGACACCGAGCACGAAGCGCCCCTCGAAATCGTCCCGGTCGGAATCGATGACCCGGGACCGCCGGCTCCCGCCGTCGATCCGATCCATCCGTCTACGCTGCCACTTTCGGAGGATGAAGACGAGTACCCGCTGATCCACGAGGCTTGGAACGCCGGCGTCCTCCCTGACGGCGCCCCGGCGGCCGAATGGCGTGATGCGGGCGACGAACCGATCGGGTGCCGCAGCCCCGGCGACGGCGACCGAATCACACTCGACCCGGTCGATCACGAGACCGCGTCCGCTCGCCCACTCGGCCGGACGATCGCCCGTCGAGGATCCTGTCGCGACTACGAGCGCGACCCGATCAGTTTTCGGGCACTTTCGACGATCCTCGACCGGTCCGTCCGGGGCGTTCCGATCGACGCGCGTGGGACAAGGGCCCTGCCCCTCCAGTTCGTCGACCCCTACCTGATCGCCAACGGCGTCGACGGACTCCCGTCTGGGTCGTACCACTACCACCCGGCCGAGAGCGAACTCGAACGACTCCAGGCCGGTGACTTCCGGGAGGAGGCGGCCCACCTGGCGCTCGATCAACGCCTCGGGGGCGACTCCGCGGTCTGCGTGTTTTTTATGACTGATCTCGACGCCGTCGTCGATCGGTTCGGTGATCGGGGATATCGGCTTGCCGAATTCGAGGCCGCTGCGACGGCGGGTCGGCTGTACCTCGCGACGTACGCCCATCGTCATCTCGGCGGAACTGGGCTGACGTTCTACGACGACGTGGTCACCGAATTTTTCGCGCCCCGGGCCGACGGACAGACGCCCGCCTTCCTCTACACTCTCGGCCGAACGGCCTGAGGAACGATTCGTGGCGGTCGGGACAATCTGGCAACAAAAAACCGACGCAGGTTTTCGATCAGGCGCCTTCCTCGCGTCCGCTGCGGTACCGCCGTCGACCGCGTTTCAC
>JBKEGM010000169.1:0-5929 GCA_046710005.1 Natrialbaceae archaeon | reverse complement strand
GACGGGCGAAGAAACTCGATACCGGGTTCGCGAAAGTTTTGGCCGAATCGGACGGAACGCTGCTTGGCTGTCACGTCATCGGCCACGAGGCTTCGACGCTTGTCCACGAGGCGGTCGTCGTCATGCGAAGCGGCGAGGGGCAGGTCGCCGACGTTGCCGAGGGGATCCACGCCCACCCGACGCTGAACAAGGTGATGGAGGCGGCTTTCCGGGACGTGCCGGTCTAGCAATTCCCGAGCCGTCCCGAAATCCGGCACCGACTTCCGCCGCCGGGGGTTCTATCGCGCTCGCGGTCCATCCCACCACTATGACAGGAATCTCCGACGTCAGACTGGAACGCAATACTGCCGGCGGGGTCGAGGAGTACCTGGAGACGGACGACCGGATATTGATCCCAGTCGGGAGCGTCGAGCAACACGGCGACCACCTCCCGCTCGGGACCGACTCGTTCGTCGCCAGGGAACTGGCGCTGTCGGCCGCCGAGGCCCTCGACGTGCTCGTCGCGTCGCCACTGTGGTACGGCTGGTCACCCCACCACATGGCCCGTGGCGGCACCGTCAGCGTCGACAGCGACGTCTTGCAGGATCTGGCGTTCGAGGTGGTCGAATCCCTGAGCGAGCACGGGTTCCGGAACGTCGTCTTCGTCAACGGCCACCGGGTCGTGAACGTGCCCTGGCTCCAGATCGCCGCCGAGCGATGCCAGCGGGACCTCAATGTCACCGTCGAGATCTTCGACCCCGCATACATGCAAAAGGAGGTCGTCGACGACCTCGACGTTGGCACGATCGGTCACGGCGATCCCTTGGAAACGTCCCATCTCATGTACCTCATGCCCGAGGCGGTGGACCTCGACGAGGCCGTCGACTACGAACCCGACGAGGGCGACCATCACCACGTCGACCCGAGCGACGATCGGGACACGCTCGCGTACGTGCCCGGCACCGTCGAGGAGATGCGGGACCTCGTCGAGAAATCGGGCGGAACGAAAGGCAACCCCTCCGAGTCCTCCGAGGACGTGGGGCGACGACTCCAGGAGCACCTGGTCGATCGGCTGGTGACGGTGATCGAGGGGATAGCGTCCGAGGATTAGGTCTGAAAGGCATGAGCCAGATTCTATGACGCGCTACGAAAAAGTAAGTCTTTGACCCAGCTTTCTTATATTAACCATCGGTATTGCAGAACTGGCCGAGGTGATTGATCTTCTTCCGGTGTATCTCTATCTTCTCGTTTTGTGGTTGCTTGCCCTATCTATGTGGATGCACCGAAGACAGCAACTGTGAAGGAGGATCAGTATTGGATGATGGGACGATTCAATTCTCCTGAATGGCGTCGATAACCACTGTCACTGCCAAGATCGGATCAATTGGGATTGAACTGCTATCGCTAATCGTAACCTCGTATTGGTCAAAAACGGCGAAACCGCTCTCAATAGTCCCGACGGAGTTGCCTTCAGCATCAGTTATCTCGAACCGATGTCCGATCCATTGGCCCACCGGCAGGTTCTTTCGCCCTATGGTGAAGAGCGCGCCACGTGAGGAAATTTCGGCGAGGAGAGACCCGTCGTCGGCGTCGCGGATTCGCCAGGTATCCTGCAAGAGGGAAAGGTCGTTGTCCAGAACAACGAGTTCCTCCCCAGTCTGACTATCCGTGAGCAGATAGTCGCCCGCGATGTCCAACGTCTCGGTCGCCTCGACGGTGAACAATTCGTTTTCATCGGTATCCACGAAGGGGAATCTATCTTTCCCCTCATACATCTTGTAGGTACAGCGAAATATCGTGTCGCCAGTGACGTCCCTGGCCTCGTACTCGGGTCGAAAGTTCTCGTCCGTCCCCGTCTGTTTGACCGTATACTGGCTGCCGGAGAGACCGAGACCAGCGATTTCGTATTGCTGTGGTGCTCCCATCGTTCGAGGGCGTTTTGCTGGGGTGTTACTTAATGCCAGGGTATGATAGCCAAGGGTTCGTTATACCGATGTTGGGGATGGACCGTTTTCTCGGTTGCTGTCATGCAAAACGAGGTGAACGGTTGGATCGTTATCCACCAACTCAACTGTGACTCGCTCGAGGGACGTGGCGAACACCTTGCGATGGTGGCCATCCGGATCGAGATCCTCGTCAGTCGAAGCAAGACCATGCTCCTGTAAGCGGTCGAGACGACGGTACACCGTTGGTCTGGACATGTCACAGATACTCGCGAGTTCACGTGCTGGCCGTGGTTCGACGCTCAGCGCTTCGAGAATCCGAGCGGTGTACTGGTCACTCAACAGATCCAGCAGGTCATTGCTTTCAGCATCGGTTACAGAGACGACCCGCTTCGTCGTTTCACTGGTGTCCACCTGCCTACTTTGCTCAGTATTCCCGATGCGATCGCCCTTTTGGACCGGGACAGGAGGTGATTGATGCTGGGTACTCGCCATCGTTACACCTCTTGACGTACCAACCGATGGGGAGTGGCTTTTTCACCAGCTCCCCGATGCACGATCGGTGGTGTCGTCGTCTGGTTTGCCTGGACTGGGCGGGTGACGGTCGTCATATTTCTCGACTAGCACTCCAGACCCGCCAACGTTCTCACTATAGTGTACGTCTCTCGAGGGGGACGACGGCTACCATGATTGATCCCGGTACCGCAGTCGCACCGAACCCCTCGTGGGCCCCCAACAACGGGGGTGGGAAAGATTGCTCGAAGGGGATTCGGAACGGTGACGGGGAACCAGACGGTCCCCACGTCAATAGTCGGTTCTGTGGAATATCAATCCCCGAACGGTGTTTCGAACCGTGAAACACCACGGAGACGATATCAGACGTGTTCTTCGTACGGCTGGACGACCACGAACCCGCCGTTGCCGCTGAAGTTCATTTGGAACCGTTCGCCGGACTCCTGGCCGATCATGTCCGAAAGGCTCGCATTGACGTCCACGTCCGGTGACGTTCCGCTCCAGGCGACCGTCGCGCTCGGATCAGTCGAAACGGGCGGCTCCAGTACTATTGGATCACCGTGGCTCGTGAGCGCTACGTACCCGGGCCCCTCGAGATAGACGTTGGTGAAGCCGCCGGCGAACGATCCGGCCAGGCTATCGATAGTGCTGATCTCGTAGGATACTCGAGATTCGAACGCGAGGACGTCTTCGCCATTGACAGTGATGGCGTCGGCGTCGTCCAGCTGGAGGATCTGTACCTTCTTCTCGTTGTCTGCGAGGTACACGTTTCCATCTCCTTCGATTTCCATCACGGGGGTTCCTTCATTGGTCGCCGCCTCTTTGATGAACCCGGTGATCCCACCTTCAGCCGATGCCTGTCCGGTGAACGAGAGGTCGCCAGTGTGAGCGATCATCGATCCGGCCTTTGCCTTCACAGTGCCCTCGACGGCGACGTCGAGAGTGTAGGAATTTTCGAGTTTGAACGTTTCGTCGGATTCAGTCGGTGCGTGTTGGGATTTGAACTGTTCGATGTCCATGGTCTCACAGAGCCTCGGATTCGCTGGCTCTACCTCCGTTCGGAAGACCAGTCCAATGAATGGGGGTGCAGTGTTTCGCTCTCGGAGACAATGACGAACGTTCCAACAACAGATGAAACCCTAGGTCCGCAGTTTCCCGGCAGTGCATTGTCGTCTCGATAGGGAATTTTCGGACCTTCCGGTACAAATCGGATCGGCGTGAACCCCTTCCAAGTCACCTCTCGTGGCGCCTGCCACGCTTTCACTGGTGATACGTTCTCGCACGTTCGGAGAACTGACCGACAGTCAGAGATCCGATCGCCTGAACCGGAGATATCCGGCCAGCGTCGGGAGCAGGCCCCAGGCAGCCAGGGTCAATACGTTGAACCAGGTCTTCAGGTAAAACGGCAGTTGACCGACGACCCGATTCGAGACTTTCAGTTGCTCGCGGGGAGTGTTCTGGGGAACGTCTTCCAGTCCCAAGATGAATATCGAGGACACCCGACTACCGATGAATTCCTGTGCAACCGAGCGGAACGCACCGACCGGACTCAGTTACTCCAGGAGGAAGTACCACGGCTCGGGGTGAAGACCAGGAAGTGAGCCGGTGGCCAGCGCGTACACGCCTGCGGCCACGGCATCCCAGACGAGCCAGAACACCAGCACCGAGCCGATCGCGAGGGCCATCGCCTTGCCACGAGAGGTGACTGACGCTGAAATGCCGACGGCTAGCCCACCCATCGCACAACCGAACAACACGATTGCGGCAAGCAATCCCGCAACGTTTCCGAAGTTCGGTGACTCGATGGCCAGTGCGACGAAGAGGATGCTTACGGCCGATTCGACAGCGAGCGTGACTCCAATGACGATACTCCGCCCGACGAGCTTTCCGAAAAAGACGTCCCGACGGGAATGGGGATACCCGAGTAGTATTCGCAGGCTCCCGGAACGGCGTTCGCCGACGACCGCCATGTAGCCGGCAACCATCGCGATGAGAGGAACGAACAGTTGGCCGAACTGGGCTGTGAGTGAAAGGGCTGCGTCGCCCGTAGCCTCGGCTGCGTCGGTGGTACTGATCGCGATCATTAGGATGAAACCCATGAAGGCGACGAAGACGGCCATGAGCCCCCAGAGCATTTTCGATCGAACCGCGTCCTCGAAGTCCTTTCGGGCGACCTGCGTCCACGTCATGCCACCACCTCCGCGGGCTGGCGTTCCTCGTCGGTCGTTTCAGCCTTGGCATCTTTTTCCTCATCCACTGCGTTTCCGTTGGTGTAGGCGGCGAACAGTTCTTCGAGGGAAGCGGACCCCGATCCTACGTCGATGATGTCACGGCCGCGATCGACGAGGTCGGCGACGATCCGGGCTTTGGCCCGCGAGTCAGTGCAGGTCACTCGCAACCTGTTCCCGCGAACCTCGACGTCGGAAACCCCCTCTTCGCCGACGAGGTCCGTACTTGCCCCGTCGGCTATCGTCAGCTCCAACGTCGAACTGGCACCGGCCGCTTCTCGCAGCCCCTCGACGGTGTCGACCGCGACGAGTTCGCCGTCGTCGAGGATTCCAACGCGGTCACAGACTGCTTCGACCTGGCCGAGGATGTGACTCGAGAAAAACACGGTCGTTCCGCTGTCGGCTTCCTCACGGACGATTTCGCGGAGCAGGCGGATCCCATTCGGATCCAGGCCCGACGACGGCTCGTCGAGGATCAGGAGGTCGGGGTCACCAACGAGTGCCATCGCCAGGGCGAGTCGCTTGGTCATGCCTTTCGAGTAGTCACCGACGGGGCGAGCCGCATCGTCGGCATCGAGTCCGACGCGATCGAGAAGGACTGCAGGATCGTCGGTGGCGTCCTGCCACTCGATCGCGAACTCCAGGTTCCGCCGACCGGTGAGTCGGTCGTAGAGTCCCTACCCTTCGGGGGGAACGCCCACGCGTTTGCTCACTGCATCCGACTGGGCAATCGCGTCGTACCCCAGGACTTCCACGCTTCCGTCGGTGGGGCGGGCGTAGTCGAGCAACATATCGATCGTCGTCGACTTTCCGGCTCCGTTTGGCCCGAGAAAGCCGTACACTTCTCCCGCTTCGACGACGAGGTCGAGATCGTCGACTGCCGTCACATCGGCACCCAAGATCCCCCATCGTACCGCTTCGTGAGACCGTCCGTCCGTATTGCTGGCATCGTACTACTCCCCATGCACCGACCCCCAATATAAACCAAGCCAGTATTTCAAACGCTGAAACGGTGGTGTGTCCCATCACGATCATTCCTGCGCGTGTGTATGGATGTTCGGTGTCGTGGTGTGGTCGACACGATATTACTAGCCCCCGAAATTGGGGCTATCTATCCACGTTGACAGTATGTTTGTCAGAACGTATCCCGAGTCTCTATTTGATCATCGATGTCGCCTCCGTTCGATCCCACATCATTGGCTTCCCGTAGTACTGATGGCGATACAGAATCGTCGCCCTTTCCGGAGATCGTTTTCGAGTTGCTGG
>JBKEGM010000168.1:0-5936 GCA_046710005.1 Natrialbaceae archaeon | reverse complement strand
GGGTTGCCGGATCGTTTCGGGAGAGTCTGGTGTAGGCCGTTCCCGCGCCGTTCGGGATGGCGGCGTAGGCAGGCCACCGGTTTGTGAGTGCCACCACGGCCACGGTTAGTCCACCGGCGTCGACGACAGCGGGAGCAAACGCCGCATCGTGGTCTGGGCCGGCCCCGGCATGGGCCACGCCCGCCGCCTCGAGATGGTCCAGGGTGTCTCGGAGCCCCACCGCGCGAAAATCGAGGGTGTGATTGTTCGCCAGACTGGCCACCGGCACGTCCGCCGCCTCGAGGGCCGGGACCGCGAACCCCGGATCAGCCCTGAACGAGTACGTCTTGGTCGGCCAGGGGTTGCCCCGACGCGAGACGCAACACTCCAGGTTTACCGCGAGGCCATCGAGACCCTGCAGGCGCTCCAGCGTCGACCCCCAGACGCCTTCTGGATCCTCTCCAGTCCAGTGTTGGGTCACGTTCCGACCGAGCATCACGTCCCCGACGAAGCCAACGGTGGCGTCGGTGTCGCCCGCGTCGAACGGGTCCCTCGATGTCCGGGACGGGACACTGACGCACCCGACGAGACTCGCCACCCCTGCGGCTTCCAGCGCCAGTATCGATCGCCGGGTCCGGCCCATCAGGAGAGTCGTGTCGTCGAACCGGCTTGAACCCTTCCCATGGAATGGATCCATCGGTCGTCAAGTATACTAGGAGAGAGGATCGGAACGGCTGAGGGGGTGAAATCTCTTCTGGAACGTCCCCGGACGACGCTCCGAGATGCGAAAACAGGCCGGTGTTTCCTTGAAGGTTTGAGGGAGGGTCGTCTTCTGGATGAGGGGACGGCTCCAATTTTCAATTATTGTATTGTAAATATAGTACAATTACGCCTGCCGACCGGGTGCATTTGGCCTCCTACCCTATTCCTGATATGACCGTCGAAAATACGGCCCAATTCAATGACTGAGCCGAGGAGATACCACTGAAACCATTGGTCGATCCGTCCGAATCGAGAAGGTCCTAGACGGGTCCATCCTCCAAGCAAGTGCACGCCGATTACACAACGGTTTTACTTCCGTGCCGACTGTCGAACGTATGAGCACGCACGTCGCCATCGTGGGCGCGTACGGCAGCGCCGGCGTGGCGGTCGCGAACGACCTGGCGGACGAACCGGACGTGGAACTGACGCTGATCGACGATGGGGACCCCGGCGGCGGACTCTGCATTCTGCGTGGCTGTATGCCCTCGAAAGAAGTCCTCTCGGCGGCCGAGCACCGGTTCGCTGCACGAAAGGACCACCGAGTGACGGGTGACCTGCCCGAGGTCGACCTCGAGAACGTCATCGACACGAAGGACGACCACATCTCGGGGTTCGCACAACATCGCCGGGACGGCGTGGCAAGCCTGGCAGAGCGCGAGAACGTGGAGTTCATCCACGATACAGCCGAGTTTGTCGACGACCGGACCCTCGAGGTGGGCGACCGGATCATCGAAGCGGATTACGTCGTAATCGCCACGGGGTCGGACATCAACCTCCCGCCGATCCAGGGCCTTGCGGACGCGCCCGTGAATACGAGCGCGGACGTGCTCGATTCGACGTCCTTCGAGGACACCGGTATCGTCCTCGGGATCGGGTATATCGGCCTGGAACTCGTGCCCTACCTCAGCGAGGCCGCCGGGATGGACCTGACGGTCGTCGAATTGCTGCCCAATGCGCTCATGGAAGGCGACGAGCCCTTCGGGGACGAGGTCGTGGAATACTACCGGGATCACTTCGAGATGGATATCCACCTCAGCGCCCAGACCCAGGAAATCGAAACCACCGACAACGGCGTCCGGGCGCACGTCGAACTCGAAGACGGCGAGGAGACGACGTTCGAGGCCGATCAACTGTTCGCGTTCACCGGGCGCACACCCTCGCTGGACAACCTGAACCTCGACGCCGCATCGCTCTCGCCTGACGATGGATGGGTCGCAGACACGATGCAGGCCAGTAAAGACGACCGCGTGTTCGTCGTCGGTGACGCCAACGGGCGCGAGCCGATCCTCCACGTCGCCAAGGAGGAGGGTGTTACCGCTGCCGAGAACATCCTGCGTCACCGCGAGGGCGAATCCCTCGTCGAGTACGAGAACGTGCACCACCACGTCGTCTTCTCCGGACTGGGCGTGCTCCCCTTTGCCCGCGTCGGGCACTCCGCCGAATCGGCCGAGGAGGCTGGTCTCGATTACCACGTCGCTACGACCGAGGCCTCCAGCGACGGGGTGTTCAAATCCAAGGACGTCACCGAGGGGCTCGCTCGGTTGGTCGTCGGTGAGGACGGCACGGTGCTTGGCTATCAGGGCCTGCATTACCACGCCGACGTGATGGCCAAGACGATGCAACTGGCCGTCGAAATGGAACTCGACGTTCGCGAGATTCCCGATCGGGCGTACCACCCCACGACGCCCGAGATCCTCGACAGCCTGATCACGGACGCGGCATCGACGGTCGAGGAGTGAACTACCCCTGCCTACTCACTCACCGCTATCGCGGTTCGTTCCTTGAGGCAGGGGCGTCCTGATTCGACGACGCGACTTGCAGACACCGAAGTGGTGTCCACAGCGGTCGCAGTCTCCACAGGCATGTCTTCGGTGTAGCCGTCGAGTTAGACGAACACCAGACGGAGGTCCCCATCGAGATAGCAGGACTCGAAGAAATGAATCGCGAATAACCTGATCCCAGGGGCGAATTTATGTCTCGGGCGTCCCTGAAGTGACCCATGTCAGTGTCGTTCGATTTCACGGATCGCGTCGTGATCGTCACGGGTGCCTGCGGTGCCCTGGGCAGTGCGGTTGCGTCCAGGTTCGCTGACGCCGGAGCGACTGTTTGTGGGATCGACCTGGTCGATCCGGACTCCGATGAATCCCTCCTCCCGGAGTCAGCCTACGACTCGTTTTACCACGCCGACCTGACGATGGAGGAAAGCGTCGAACCGACGATCGACACCATCGTTGAGGACCACGGACGCATCGATTATCTCTGTAACGTCGCGGGCACGTGGCGGGGCGGAACGCCGATCCACGAGACCGATCTGGAGACGTTCGATTTGCTGATGGACGTGAATGTGAAATCAGCGTTCCTGATGAGCAAGCACGTGCTCCCCGTCCTTCGCGACACGGAAGGGGCTATCGTCAGCGTGAGTGCCCGATCGTCGCTTGCCGGTGGGGAGGGGGACGGACCCTATCGGATCTCGAAGGCCGGAATCCGGTTGCTGACCGAAACAATCGCCGAAGAGAACCGCGGAACGGTCCGGGCAAACTGCGTCATGCCGAGCGTGATCGACACCCCAACCAACCGGGAGATGATGGAACCGAACGACGAGTGGGTGGATCCGGCAGACATCGCGGACGTCATGCTGTTTCTCTGCTCGGCCGGGGCTTCCGTCATTAGCGGTGCGGCCATCCCCGTTTACGGCGAAGCTTGAGAGTGACGGTCGAATTTGCTGACGAGCAACCCTCGTGGGGTATTTCCTATCCGCACCGATTCCAAACTTGAATGGTCAAAAATAATTATCCAATAATATCTCATCAACATTATAGTATTATAAATTACATGAAATTCATTTGATTAGACGACAAATAGTAAGAGTTTGGAAATATATCAGATAGTTTTGTATTCTGGGGGCGGGATTGAATCTGAGCGGCGACTGACGTCCACTTCTGAAGTTATGCCGGTTATTGGAGTCAAATATGATAAAATATCAAGGTTTTATATATGCTTTAATCGAATCAAAGCTGGTTCGAAACCCAGCAATATGTATTCGATATATTTTACTTATTATTGGGTTCATATCTGTTTATTTGAGTTTCGTCTACAAAAATGTTTTCTAGTCAATAACCAAACACTGCCATACCGTAAATACTATAAGAAAAATCACGGCTTGATAAAGTAGAGCGAGCGTATGGCACAAGATAGAGAAGAATGGGGCACAAGAATTGGTTTCATACTGGCTGCGACCGGATCCGCCATCGGCCTCGGGAACATTTGGCGGTTCCCGTATCAAGTGTACGATAACGGCGGTGGCGCGTTCCTGCTTCCGTATCTCGCGGCGCTGTTGCTGGCGGGCATTCCGGTCCTGATCATCGAGGTGGCACTCGGGTCGGACACACAACTCACCACGCCACTGGCGATCCGTGAGAAAATCAAGGAAAGCGAATTCATCGGCTGGTGGGCCGTCCTTAACGGGTTTATTGTGAATGCGTACTATGCCGTCATTCTCGGCTGGGCAATGATGTTCATCTTTTTCTCGTTTACCCAGCCCTGGTCGGGATCGGGGGTTGACGAGTTCTTCTTCTCCGAGTTTCTTATTGGGTGGCTTCCGGTCGTCGGCGCACTCCTCGTCTGGGTGATTAACTACGGCGTCCTGTCGTTCGGGGTGTCCGACGGGCTCGAGCGTGCGAACAAGTTTCTCGTGCCGACAATCTGGATCCTGGTGATCGTGCTGGCGATTCGCGGCATTACGCTCCCAGGCGGCATCGAGGGACTCAACTACTATCTCGAACCCAACTTCGGGGAAATCCTCAACGCGGACGTATGGATCTCTGCCTTTGGTCAGATCTACTTCACGCTCAGTGTCGGACTCGGGATCATGATTACCTATGCGTCCTACCAGCCAGAAGGACAAGACATCTCCAACAACGCGTTCATCATCGCGTTCGCGAACACCGGGTTCGCGTTCCTCGCTGGCTTTGCGATCTTCCCGGTGCTCTTCGCGGCGTTCAACAACCCAACCGAGGCGGTCACCGACGGCATTGCGCTTTCGTTCGTCGTGTTGCCCCGGGCGTTCGCCCAGCTTCCCGGCGGGGAACTGACCTCAGCGGCACTCGGCGGAGTGTTCTTCCTGATGCTGACGATGGCTGGCCTCTCGTCGTCGCTCTCCCTGTTGGAGGCGGCAGTCGGTCCCTTCCACGAGAAACTTGAGATCTCGCGACGAAGGGCCCTGAACGTCCTTGCAGGAATGGGAGCACTCTTCAGCATGGCCATTGCGCTGGAAGGCCCGCTCGGGTTCGCACCGGACACGCCCCTCCAGGTTCTTACGATTCTGGACACCTCGAGCGCAACGTTCACGCTCCCAATGATCGCGTTCGGCGAGACACTGATTTTTGCGTGGGTGTACGGTGCCGATCGGATTCGGGAGACGGCAAACGAGGTCAGCGACTTCAATATCGGACGCTCGTTTGACTGGATGGTTCGGATCGTCGTTCCCGTCGTCCTCGGATATTCGATCCTTCGGAACGCATTCGACAGACCGGGCGTGATCGCACCGTTTCTCATCATGCTCTCAGCAGTCGTCGCGTCACTGATCAAGGATCGACGCGACGACGTGAGCCCGGAGTTGCGCGGGGACGAATCGACAGATTCGACCGACCTCCCGACGGAAGGAGGTCAATAAGCATGACTGCACTCAGCCTCGGAGCGTTGATCATGGCCGTCTTCGGGTTCGTCGTGTTGTTCGGCGGCCTCGCAGTCACCCTTCACATTGCACTGTCCGGTGGTTTCGGCTACGAATCGGACGAGGAGGAGCAGGACGAAGACCCGGCCGGTCCGGCTTGAGTCGCCGGTACCACGATAGGTGACCCGGGAAGACCACTCCAGCTATTTTCGGACATCGTCCCTCCGGAACGATCAGATGACCTCCAACCCGATCGATATCGTTCCTGCCGGCGAAACTGACGAGCGAACTCGGCGGGGTCCCCCGGTAATGCAGTAATGCGACTGTCCGCCTATGCAGCGATTCGTGAAATCGGATAGCTGGCACTTCTGCTCTGCGATCGGGTCCGAAAATGCGCGTTCGTCGACAGGAACCGCCAGCGGTGCGGTTCGAGCGTTACTCCAGCACGACAAGCGGGTCGCCCATGTCCACACTCTGGTCTTCCTCGATCGGCACCTTCTCGACCGTCCCGCCCTGGTCGGCC
>JBKEGM010000167.1:0-5951 GCA_046710005.1 Natrialbaceae archaeon | reverse complement strand
CCTGCATCGCGCGCTCGACCCGTTCGGTCAACTGCTTCAAGTCGCCCATCCCGAGCAGGCGCGAGATGAACCCTGAAGGTTCGAAGCGCTCGACGTCCTTGACGGTCTCGCCGGTCCCGAGGAAGGCGATGGACGACCCGGTCTCGTTGACGGCCGTCAGGGCACCCCCACCTTTCGCCGTCCCGTCGAGTTTCGTGATTACGACGCCGTCGATGCCGATGGCCTCCTCGAAGCGCTGGGCCTGATCCTTCGCCCCTTGGCCAATGGCCGCGTCGAGCACCAGTAGCGAGCGGTCGGGTTCCACCACGTCCTCGATGTCCTCGATTTCATCGATCAAGTTCTCCTCGAGGGCGTGGCGACCGGCGGTGTCGACGATGTGGACATCGACGTCATCGGTCGCCTCGAATCCGTCGCGTGCGATCTGGACGGGGTCGTCCCCATCGGGGTCGCCGTAAAATTCGACCTCCGCCCGTTCGGCCATCTCCTTGGCCTGGTCGTAGGCGCCGGGCCGGAAGGTGTCGGTTTGGATGACTGCGGAGCGAAGCCCCTTTTTCGAGAACCACCACGCCATCTTCGCGGCCGTCGTCGTCTTCCCCGACCCCTGGAGGCCGGCAAGCAGGATCGTCTGGTTTTCGAGCGGAATTTCGGTCGAATCGCCGACCAGATCCACCAGTTCCTCGTAGACGATCCGGAGGACGTGTTCACGGGCCGTCGTTCCACCCGGTGGCTCCTCTTCGAGTGCGCGTTCCTTGATGTTGTCCGACAGTTCCATCACGAGGGACGTGTCGACGTCGGCCTGCAGGAGCGAGCGCTGGATCTCCTTGACGACCTCGTCGACGTCCTCCTCGCTGATCCGGGACTTCCCGCGGAGTTTGTCCAAGGTGCCCCGGAGCGAACTGCCAAGGTCGTCGAGTACCATTTGAAGACCAGTAGGCGATGGCCTCGTTAAAGCCTTTTTCTCCCTCTGCCTCCCAAAAGCGGGTGCACTGGAACCCCGGGCGGGTTCCGCCGGCAGCCGATCGCTCCCCCATCGGCGATCAGTTCCTGTCTGGACTATCGGACCGTCGGCCAGTCATGTCGACGCGTTGTGGACCGTCGCCGGTGGTTCCCCCATTCTCCCCCTATGGCCCGGGCAGCAGCGACCATGCGATCTGGTCCGGACGACGGGCCCTGGCTGGCGTCGACAACAAATCCGAGGGATGTATGGGGCAAAAACGTTCCAGCTAGATAATTAGTGGTCCACGCGCCACCGCGTCGGATCGGTCAGTTGTCGCTACCGTAACCGTTCCCGTTGGAGTGAACTGGAGTTATTATCCCACCGCTGAGCAAATCGGAGATTTGCGATGTACGCGAATCTTCGATTCGCTTGACTCGGGATTCCCCCGCGTTCACGCGGGGGAGGAGGTCAATCTTTTCTTGCAAGCCCTGGTCCACGATTGATTCCCTCGAATTCTCCAATGATCTCCTCGAAGTCCTCACCCTCCCCACGGAGTTTGTCGTCGAGGGTCTCCAGTTTCTCTTGCAGTTCTGAGAATCGCTCGTTCTCCTCGAGTTCCCATCGATTTTTCTCTTGAGCCAGGATTGCCTCCTTCGCCCGAAGTCGAAGGTACGTCCGGAGGTCCTCCCCCGATCGTCGGGCCGTGAGCTGGAGTTCGATGGCCGTAATGAGGTCATCGTGCTGGACCGGTTTGCCGAGGTAGTCGTCGAAAGGAAGGTCGAGGACGTCGAAATCCGGCGTCACGGCCGTGACCAGGATGACGCTCACGTCTCGATCGGCCCGGCGGATCGCTCCGAGGACCTGTTCTCCCGAGTGCCCCGGCATTCGGCGATCCAGCAACACGACGTCGACTGATTCGTCCAGGGCTGACTGGATGTCGCCACCGGCATACACGGTCCGAATTTCGTAATCGTTCCGGAGCCACAGCGTATACATGTCCGCGAGCTTCTCCTCGTCGTCGACGATCAGCACTGTCGCGTCCTCGTCGGCGTCGTCTGTTCGCATTTGCCTCTCCGCAGAAATTCAATCGAGTGGCATATACCGTTTCCGGCTTCGGCGGAGCCGTTGCTCGGCCCACTTCAGTCTACTAGGATCGGGTCCGGAACGATCGACAATTCACTCACCCAGGAGTCGATCGACCATCGCGTTCGGATCGAACCGTTCCAGGTCGTCGTACCCCTGTCCCACGCCGAGAAAGAGGATCGGTTTCCCCGTCACATGGGCGATAGAGATTGCCGCTCCGCCTTGCGAGTCGGCGTCAGCTTTGCTGAGGATCGTGCCGTCGATCGCTGCAGCATCATTGAACTGTCGCGCTCGATTGACGGCGTCCTGGCCCGCGACGGCCTCGTCGACGAAGAGCGTCATGTCGGGATCGACCACGCGGTCGATTTTCTCCAGTTGGGCCATCAGGTCTTGATCGGTGTGAAGGCGCCCGGCGGTGTCACCGAGGACGACGTCAACGTCGTTGGCCTCGGCGTACTCGACGGCGTCGTAAAGAACAGCTGCGGGATCGCCGCCCTGCTCGTGAGAGATGAGTTTGGCCCCGAGCGCGTCGGCGTGTCCCCTGATCTGCTCGTTCGCCCCGGCCCGGTAGGTGTCGCCGTTGGCCATGACCGAGGAGAGTCCACGTTGCTCGAAGAACCGGGACATCTTCGCGATCGTCGTTGTCTTGCCCACGCCATTGACGCCCGTGAACACGATGACGATCGGCTTGTCGGCGGCCCTGATCCGCTCCTCGAAGTCGAACTGGCCCACGCTGATGACGTCCAAGAGCGCATCTCGCAACGCATCCTCGACGATCGACCCCGTGGACTCCGTGAATTTCCGTGTCTCGCCGACGAGGTTCTCCTCGATGGCGTCGAGAATTTCCTCGGCGACGGTCATCTCCACGTCGCTTTCGAGCAGCGCCATTTCGAGGTTCCAGAGCGGTTCCTCGAGGTCCTCCTCCTCGATGACGAATCGTCCCTTGGCGAAGGACTTCGCCTTGCGACCGAGACCTGCGGTCCCGTTTTCGGCGTCCTGTTCGTCCGGTTCAGCCTTCGCTGGGGTTTCCGTGTCGGCATCGCCGCCCTCCTCGCCAGTCGCTTCGGCTTCGGCAGTCGCTGCGTCGTCAGTTGTCTCGGCTAGAGCCTCCTCGTCGGCGGCTGCTTTGGCCTTCTCTTCGGTCGTCTCCTCGACCTCTGCCTGGAAGCTTCCGAGTTTCTTTTTCAGTCCGTCAAACATCGCCTACTCGTCGTCGCCACCTTCGGCGCCGGGCTCCTGCCCTTGCATGCCCTGTTGCTGGAGTTGCTGTTGCATGGCCTGCTGTTGGAGCTGCTGGGCCTTGTCCTCGAGCTGGTCGGCCTCGTTTTCGAGGTTGTCGATGTCGTCCGTGACGTCCTCGATACGGTCGTCGAGGGCGTCCTTCTTGTTCTCCAGCGTGTCGATCGCGTCCCCTTCGGGTTTTTCGGCCGCGTAGTCGCCGCCCAGGGTGACGATGACCTCGTCCATGTCCTGCACTTCTGCGCGGACGTATGCCCCGCCACCGACGGGCATCTGGATCGTCGCGCCCGTCTCGAGCGCTCCGAGGGCCTCAATGGCATCGTCGATATCGGACTTGTCCCCGCGAAGGGAGTCGGCCTCCTCCTCGAGGTGTTCGATCTGTTCGCGGAGTTCCTGAATTTCCTGGGAGAGCTGCTGCAGTTCTTGCTGGGCGCTCATGCTTGGACCTCCTCGATTTCGATCTGCGGACGCGTGAGGTTGTGCTGGCTCCCGAACTGGGAAAGCGCGTGTTCCCGGGCGACATCCTCGTTTACTGCGTCGATGCTCGTCTCGAACGACCGCCAGCCCTCGCGGGCCTGAAACTGCCCGCGGATAGTAAACTGACTCATGGCTACGGCTCGGGTGGCGAGCCGGAAGAATCTTCCCGTTCGGTACGCCGACGAAACGATGTGTGGACAGTCCTCAATCGAGATAGCCCAGCGCGTCCTCGATGCGGCCGAGTTCCGGTCCGGTGGTCTCTCGACCGGCTACGTAGCCGTGTTCGTTGGCCACGAGCCCGGACCCGACGAGGGGTGCGCCATAATTGACGGTGCCGACGTCGGCCCTGACGTCAAGCAAGTCCTCGAGATAGTCGAGTTCGGCGTCGGTCGCCTTTGGATGACAGAGAACGCCCTTGTTGGTCGCGACGGCGGCGGTCCCGACGGTCCGGACGCCGCCCAGTTCGCCCTGTTCGACGGGGACCTGAAGCGCCTCCTCAACCGCGTCGAGGGCCTCGGCAGGGAGGTCGGGATGGACGTACGCACCGGTGTCATTCGCGAGAATGACGTTCCCAGCGGCGTTGATTCGGCCGGGGAGTTCGGCGATCGACACGTCGAGTTGTTGCTCGAGGGTCTCTCGTTCAAAATCGGCGATGCGGCCGCTGACGACGAGGCCATTCGAGTTCCCCGCGGCCAGGGCACCCACGGTGCCCGACCCGCCGATAGTGGTCGAGACGACCGGGACGTCAAGTTCGTCGGCCATGTCCTCGCGGAGGTCGTCCTCGGCGTCGAGGCGCAGGAGCAGTCGGTCGTTGGTCGCCCGGGCGAACACGCCTACGTAGGCGGACCCGGCGAACGCGGCGCGGAGCACGGCTCTCGTTCTATTCGGCGTGCTCTGCCTCGACGATCTGCTCGCCTTCCTCGTCGAAGCGGGCCGCGCGGACCCGGAGTTTGCTCGGCGGTTTCTTGCGACCGCGTGACCAGACCGCTTCGTTGATCGAGGGGTCGAGTCGGACGTTCTCCTCCTCGACGGAGAAGTGCTGGGCGAGATGCTCGCGGATGAGCGTCATCGCCTTGTCGGCGCGCTTGTGCTTTGCTTCCGCCTTGGTCTTCCGGAGCGGGACGGTAATGACCCGCTCCTCGAAGTCGCCTGCACTCATGCTTATTCGTCAGTGTCGTTGCGCCGCCAGTTGCGTCGCTTGGGGTTGCGCTGGACATCCATATCCGTCTTCAGCATCACCCACGGCGGGATGCGACTGTTCTGCCGGTCGAGTTTGGCCAGCCGCTTCTTCTTGGCTTTCGACTTTTTGCTCATAGTGGGCGCATCTATCCGGCCGGAATTTAAAACCTTGATGCTTTGCCCGCCGGTCCGACGGGGAATTCCCCCTCAGACCGGGAACCGCTCGACGGTGGAGTATATCGGCCCCTTGTCGGTGAGTTCGCTCTTCGTTAGCCGGATTTCGCTCACCTGGGCGGTCCCAATGGTGGGGTCGAGTTCGCGGACGTTCTCCTGGACCAGGTCCTTCCCGCCGGCGTGGTTCATCCGGGCCAGTGTCACGTGCGGGGTAAAGTCGTGGTCCGCCGGGTCGAATCCTTCGGCGACCAGTTCGTCCTCGACTGCCTCGGCGAGGCGAGTCAATTCGGCGTCACCGTGCCCATCGCGGACCCCGAACCATAGGACGGAGATGTAATCGAGGGAGGGGAACACGCCGAGGCCCCCATACTGGACCTCGAACGGATCGACGGCTGCCGCGTCGACTGCCGCTTCCAGACGCCCTTCGATGGCTGGCAGGCGGTTGCGGTCGACCTCGCCGAGGAACTTCAGCGTCATGTGTGCCTGCTCGGGGTCGGTGAAGTTCAGGCCGCTCGCCTCGCGGAACTCGTCCTGGACCACCCGGACGCTCTCCGCCAGGTCGTCGGGCAGGTTCACGCTGACGAATAGTCGCATGTTGGACCCTGCGGCGGGAACGACCAAAACGTCTGCGGGAACCGGCCTGTCCGTTCACCTGTGGTCTGATCGGTTGGCGATCGGGGAATCTGTATTGATAGTAGGATGATAGTTATTTCATGTCTTGCGGGATATCGGGTATCTATAAAAGAGAGCAGCGCGAGTACCACGGGCCACCGTGCCCGTGGGTGAAGCGCGTCACAACACGAACTTTTAACAACTCACGAATCATACTGAAATCCAGTGCAGTCGTCCAAACTCACCCACA
>JBKEGM010000166.1:0-5956 GCA_046710005.1 Natrialbaceae archaeon | reverse complement strand
GGAGTGGGAACCGGTCTCAGAATCAAGGGATGTGTTCGAAGGGCGCGATCGGGAGACTGGCGAACGCAAGTGGAAGGGGAGCCGCGTGGATCTCATCTTCGGTTCGCACTCCCGGCTTCGAGCCATTGCGGAAGTCTATGGAAGTGACGACGCCGAGGAAAAATTCGTGCATGATTTCGTTGACGCGTGGGAGAAGGTCATGATGCTCGATCGCTTCGACCTGGAGTGACCTGAACTGAGTGTCGACGGACCGGTGTCCGTCTCTGCGGTCTCGATCGTACACCTTGACCCTCCCCAGTGCGGTCTCGATAGATGAAGCCAATTTCGATCTCCGATAGATATAATATCCAACTGATATTTATCATCGTTTCCTTCCCGTTGCCCAATTGGTAAGGTATGGTCGATAAACAGGAAGGGTTCTATCATTAAATTATGCCAACACCAGGCACAGAATCGATCTGGCTGTGGATCGGTACCATCGGCATGACCATCGGGACGCTGTATTTTATCGGTCGGGGACGCGGGGTCCGCGATCGTGAGATGCAGCAGTTCTACATCGCGACGATTTTTATCACCACCATTGCGGGCGCGATGTACCTCCTCATGGCCACCGGGTTTGGCCTCACGGAGGTAACGGTGGGCAACGAGATGCTGGACATCTACTGGGCCCGATACGCCGACTGGGTGTTCACGACGCCGCTGTTGTTGTTCGACCTCGCGTTGCTCGCGGGGGCGAATCGGAATACCATCGCGACGCTGATCGGCCTCGACGTGTTCATGATCGTCACTGGCGTGATCGCGGCCTTCGAGTCCACTGCGAGCTACCGCATCCTGTGGTGGGGAATCAGCACCGGCGCGCTCCTCGTCCTGCTGTACGTTCTCGTCGGCACGCTCTCCGAACAGGCTCAACAGAAGTCGGCCGAAGTAAGCCAGCTGTTCGGGCAGTTGCGCAACCTCATCATCGTGCTCTGGCTGCTGTACCCTGTCGTGTGGATTCTCGGGACCGAGGGAACCCTCGGCGTCATGCCCCTGTACTGGGAGACCGCTGCGTTCATGGTCCTCGACCTGACTGCCAAGGTCGGTTTCGGTGTCGTTCTCCTTCGGTCACGGAGCGTCCTGGAGGCGGCGACGAAACCTGACACGAGCGCCGTCACCGAATAGACGAGAGTCTGAACCGTCTCGCTACTGTCCACTGACATCCCTTTGGCTCGGTCGTACCGGGGCGAGAGGGAGCTATGGTCGTGGTTCACCATTTTCGTCCTCGATGCAGACGATCAGTAGTCGGAATCAGCGCCATCCGTTCGAACCCTCGAGTTGGGGGAACCGCTTTTGACTCGGGGCGCCGAGTCTCCTGCATGGACGTCAAGACGCTCTCAGATCTCGGGCCGGGTGAACGGTCCGCGATTTTTGATCGGGACGCGGGAGTCGAGGCGATCCGGGACGACGTCCGGGTCATCCTCGACCGGGTGCGAGAGGAAGGTGACGTTGCGCTCAGAGAGTTCTCTGCAGAGTTTGACAACGTCGACGTTGGCGCGCTCGAAATTACCGACGCGGCCGAGCAGGCGGCAGCAACGGTGGATGCAACTATCCACGAGGCCATCGACGATGCCGCCCGAAACGTCCGCGAGTTTCACGAGCAACAGGTGCGGACTGACTGGCGCAAGGCGTTCGAAGACGGTCGAGAACTCGGCCGTCGGTTCAGGCCGCTAGAACGGGTTGGCGTGTACGTTCCTGGTGGTGCCGCCGCCTATCCATCCAGTGCGTTGATGGGGGCTATCCCGGCGATCGTGGCCGGGGTCGATCAGGTCGTCGTCACGACGCCACCGGCCGAGGAGATCAACCCGGTGACGCTGGCGGCGATCCACATTGCGGGTGCCGACGAGGTATATCAGATCGGAGGGGCTCAGGCGATCGCTGCGATGGCCTACGGCACCGAGACGGTTCCGTCGGTCCAGAAAATCGTCGGACCGGGCAACCGATGGGTTACGGCTGCCAAGGCCGAAGTACAGGGTGACGTGTCGATCGATTTCCTTGCCGGACCCTCGGAAGTGCTCGTGGTTGCTGACGACACTGCCGATCCGGGCTTCGTCGCTGCGGAACTGCTTACGCAGGCCGAACACGACGAGCACGCGGCCGTGGTAGCGGTCACGGACGACGAGTCAATGGCCACGGCGGTCGCGGAGGCAGTCGACGAGCAACTCCCCCGTCGCGACAGGCAAGAGACGATCGAGCAGGCGTTAACCAACGACGCCAGCGGCATATTCCTCGCCCGGTCGATGAGCGAGGCAATCCTGTTCGCCGATGAGTTCGCCGCAGAGCACCTTTCCATCCAGGTTGCAGATCCGGAAACGGTGCTCGACCGAATCGACTCCGCGGGAAGCATCTTCGTTGGGCCACACACGCCGGTTGCAGCGGGTGATTACGCTTCGGGCACCAATCACGTTCTCCCGACGAACGGCCTGGCCAAACGTCATGGCGGGCTCTCTGTCGACGAGTTCGTTCGATCGACGACGATTCAGCGACTGGATCGGGACGGACTGGAATCCATCGGGGAAACGATTACTACCCTGGCGGACGCCGAGGGCCTCGAGGCTCATGCCGAGAGCGTCCGCCGCATTCTGGACGAATGACAGAGGGCCTCACTGACGTCGATCTCCGTCCAGCGTTCGAGGCGGTCCAGCGTAATCCGGCGGGAGATCATGCCCTCGATTCCACGATGGCTCCCGTGTATGCTGCAATGCGGGAAGGGGACGAACAGCGCGTGAACGACCGGGCACATTTGCTCGAACGGTATCTGCCGTTGGCCGAAACCCTCCTCGAGGTTGATTGTGGCGTGGGTCACCTGTTGGTCGGCCAGGACGCGGTTGAAACTGCTGTGGGCATCGAATCGAGCCCCCAATTCGCTCGACGGGCTTTCACTCGAGCACCGGTAATCCAGGGTGATGCGCGATGGCTTCCGGCCGTCGACGTGGACGCTATTGTCGCCCTGGAGTACCTTACTGCGGAGTTCGATCGGCGGGACCTGACGTCGTTTGTCGCGTCGGCGTTCGGGTCATTGGCTCCGGGTGGAACGCTCGTCTTCGACGTCCCGCTGGACGACCGAGTGATCGATACCGACGACCTGGAGGTTACTGATGGCGGGATTCGCGTCCGCCGAACAGTCGACACCGAACGGAGTGAAAACAGCGTCCTGGTCCGCGAATGGTACGAACTCACCGATCTGCTGGGGGAGGACACAGTCACGACCGAGATCGAACGACGCTACCGGCTCTGGGAAGTAGGGGCGGTCTGGAACGTCGTTCGAGATGCCGGGTTCGACACGGTACTGATCACTTCCGGGGACGTCGAACCTGGGGGTGCGCTCGTCGTGGCGTCGAGCGAGACCGGGAGGCTCTGACCACCCTGTTGGTCGTGACGGCGGGCCGATCCGCTTCCGGAGACCGTGGCCGCTGTCGGAAGACGTTTTCTCGCGTGGCGATTCAGGTATCGTATGCCAACTGCACTCGTCACCGGTTCCTCCAGAGGTATCGGTCGGGGGATCGCGCTCAGATACGCCCGCGATGGGTACGACGTGATCGTGAACTACGTGAATAGCGAGGGGGCGGCCGAAGCGGTTGCCGAACGAATTCGCGACGAGATCGGACGATCGGCCGTCACCGTGGAGGCTGACGTGAGCGACACAGACGACGCCCGGCGACTCGTTGACGTTGCTCGCGAGGAGTTTGGCGGGCTCGATCACGTGGTGAACAATGCCGGGATCGACCAGCACGTCTATACGGAAGATCTCCCGCCCGAGGACTTCGACCAGGTGATGGGCGTCAACGTCAATGGGGTGTTTAATATCACCAAGTTCGCCCGGCCGCTTTTGTTCGAGTCGGACGACAACCCGTCGATCGTCAACATCTCGTCGATACTGGCCCACGTCGGCGCGCCCATCGAATGCCATTACGCGGCCTCGAAATCGGGCCTGATCGGACTGACAAAGAGCCACGCGCGGGACTTCGCCCCGGACGTCCGGGTGAACGCCATTGCGCCTGGGCATATCGAGACCGACATGACGGCGGACCGTACTGAGGAGGATTTGGACGGGATTCTTGCCGACATCCCCGTGGGGCGCGTCGGTCAACCCGAAGACATCGCGGACGCGGCGGGGTATCTCAGGGACGCCACGTTCGTGACGGGGGAAACCCTCGAGGTCAACGGCGGCGAACATATGCGGTGATCGGGATGGACCCGGGCGTTTTTACTCGGGCGCATCCAACCGAGGGAACATGACCGACGGTGGGCAGACGGGACTCGACGATTTCGCCACGCCCGACGAGGATCGGCCCGCGAAGGAGGCGGCCGCTATCGCCGGCAATAGTGATGCCGATGCGTCCGTGATCGATCCGACAAGGGAGAGCCTCCCCGAGGCTTCCGGGGCCTTCGAGTTGGCTGTCACGCAAGTGGATTATACAATCGAGGGATCCGGGCCGGACGAAACGCCATTGATTCACGTATTCGGCCGGAGGCCGGATCAGACCGCAGAACACGTCGTTGTCCGGGGTTTTCGACCCTATTTTTTCGCGCCGACGGAGACGATCGACCGCGCCGACCTCCAGGACGACCGCATCACGGACTGGGAGGACGGCTACGAGAGTATCAGAGGCGAGGAACTGACGAAAATCTTTGGCAAAACGCCCCGCGACGTGGGGCAAATCCGCGACGAGTTCGAGCACTACGAGGCGGACATCCTGTTCCCGAACCGGTTTCTCATCGACAAGGACATTTCGGGAGGTATCCGGGTTCCCGGGCGTCGGATGGAAGACGGTCGCCTCCTCGTGGACCAAGAGGAGGTCGAGGCCGTGGAGCCGCCGGATGTCTCCCTTCGCGTGAATACGTTCGACATCGAAGTCGACGACCGAAACGGGTTTCCCGAGGACGGCGAGGAGCCGATTATCTGCCTCACTAGCCACGATTCCTACGACGACGAGTACGTGGTTTGGCTGTACGAGGCCCCCAACGCGGACGAGACCGAAGACGTCTCGAAGGACCTCCCTGGATACGACCCCCTCCGCGATGACGCCGACTTCGAAGTCCGATCGTTCGAAAGCGAAGCCGCGATGCTCGAGGCGTTCCTCTCGTACATCGAGGACACCGATCCGGACGTTCATACTGGCTGGAATCTCGATGAGTTCGACGCACCGTACTTCTTGGACCGACTCGAGTACCTCGACCCCGCGGCCAACCTGGATCTCTCCATCGAGCGGCTGTCGCGTATAAACGAAGTCTGGCGGAGCAACTGGGGCGCGCCGGACGTGAAAGGACGAGTCGTCTTCGACCTCCTGTATGCCTACAAGCGCACACAGTTCACCGAACTCGAATCCTACCGACTGGACGCGGTGGGTGAAATGGAACTGGGGGTGGGGAAGGAACGGTACCCCGGCGATATCGGCGACCTCTGGGAAGACGATCCCGAGCGACTGCTCGAGTACAACCTCCGGGACGTGGAACTGTGCGTGGAACTCGACCGCAAGCAGGAGGTCGTCGCGTTCTGGCGGGAGGTCGCGAACTTCGTCGGGTGCAAACTTGAGGACGCGCCGACGCCTGGGGATGCCGTCGACATGTACGTCCTGCACGAGGCCCACGGCCGGTTCGCCCTGCCGTCGAAGGGCCAACAGGAAGCCGGGGAGGAGTACGAAGGGGGCGCCGTCTTCGAACCGATCTCCGGGATCAAGGAGATGGTAACCGTTCTCGACTTGAAATGTTTCAGTGGTGATACCGATGTACTCACTCCGGACGGTGTTCGAAACATCTCGTCTCTCGAAGTGGACGACCAGGTGTATACACTCGATCCGGATACCTTCGAGTGTGAAGTCAAGCCAGTCGTCGACACATGTGCCTACGACAATAATTATGGAGAATTGCACCACCTCAGCGGGAACACCCACGACTTCAAGGTCACCGAAAACCATCG
>JBKEGM010000165.1:0-5972 GCA_046710005.1 Natrialbaceae archaeon | reverse complement strand
TCGCAAAACACCGAAAGGTTGCGCCGGGGTGTGTCGGGCCTTGATGAAAGGGCCGACCTCCACGGATACGCCACCCACGGCGGCACTAGACGACCTCTAGTGCGGTGGGAGCCACGGCGTGTTCGGGTGTCATCTCCTCCCACACGACCCCTCGTGGGGAGTGCGGAGGGAATTAAATTCGCCTGCCGCCGTTACGCTCCCCGGTTCCGGGGAGAGCCCAAACGGCGAAGCCCCGCGCCACCGTGCGCGGGGTACTTCACTCCTGAAAACTGCATGGACATCGTAGATGTCAGACCCGTTATTGCAACCGGGCAAGGTTTTTGGTTGGGGGCAAGCAAAATTGAATAGCTATGGAAGAACACGATCCAGCGGAAACAGAGGAAACGGTCTTCGAGTGTTTCGATTGTGGGGCTGTTGTCACCCGGGAAGACTGTCCGGGAGAGGACTGCCCGGAGACCTGTCCCGACTGTGGCGGGGAACTCCGGTCCCGATCGAAAGAAATGCTGTAACCCTTGTGCCGGAGACCTGCCGGACCGACCGAATCGAAGCGTCGCCGACGGCCGCCAGCCGCTTTATGTCTCGGCGTTGGTGGGGCGTATTATACGAGTCCGTAGAAAGAGAACGGGGAGACTACTCAGTCGTCGATTCGGACTCGGCTTCGCCCTCTCCGCCGGACTCCGTCCCGCCGCCACGCTGGCCGAGTTCCTGGTCGAGCATCAGGAGGCCAGGACCGTCGTCGCCAACGTGCCCGAGTTTGTCGAGGATGTCCTGTGCTGTTGCCTCCTCTTCGACCTGTTCTTCGACGAACCACTGGAGCATGTTTTCGGTCGCGTTGTCGTTGTTCTCGCGTGCGAGCGCAACGAGATCGTCGATCATTCGGGTCACCTCGACCTCGTGCTCGTAGGCCGCCTCGAAGGCCTCGGTCGGGGTCTCCCACTCCGCCGACGGGGCCTCGATTCCGTCCAGCGTGACGCGCCCGTCGCGCTCGGTCACGAAGTCGTAGATCCGCATCGCGTGGGCCTTCTCCTCCTCGGCCTGGGCGCGCATCCAGGACGCGAACCCCGGCAATCCCTCGTCCTCGAAGTACGCGGCCATCGAAAGGTACAGGTATCCGGCGTAGAATTCGGCGTTGATCTGTTCGTTCAGGGCCTTCTCGATTGGGTCTTTCAGCATGGGTGTAAGCGATATACTGCCGACAACAGCATGACTGTTGGGATTCCCGGACACCCCGGACGGGGAATCCCGACGTCCAGGACGTGTACTTCCCCGGCCTCGAGTCCCATCCGGGCCACGACGTGGCGGCCCGCCAGATGGACGACTTCGGCGGCATGCTCAGCTTCGAACTCGACGGGACGCTCGAGGAAACAAGTACGCTGGTTTCCAGCACCGAGGTGTTCACGCTGGCCGAAAGCCTGGGCGGCGTCGAGAGCCTGATCGAACAGCCAGCCGCCATGACCCACGTCGCGATCCCTCTCACCCTTCTTCAACTTTTCGACGCCGCTATCGACGGCTTCGATGGCGCGACGGATGCCTTTCTGGACGAGGTTGGCGGTGAGGTCGGTTTCCTCACGTAACTCGTCGTACAGCGCGTCTTCCGCCTTACTTTTGCTGGTGATGCAGTAGTCGTCGTAGCGCCACGCCCACTCGCTGGTGCGGTTGGCGCACTGCAGGAACTGGGTTTTGGTTTGATGGAGGTCGCCACGACGCTCTTCGGGTCCGTCGAGTTTGATGGGTACGGTGCGTCGTGGCGCGTCGTCGTCCATCGTAGGTCACATTTACGGCTGTTTCCGAATAAAATTTAGCTTTAAAGTGGGGAGTTGGCCTTGCTATCAGGCGTGGTGAGTTTCATCGAGTGTCGGCTTCCTCCACGGGGTCAAGCCCCGTGGCATCCGCCTCGTACCGCCTGTGAAAACCGAAGAGGGACAATACACGAATATTAATAATGATGAATTGATTTATACTGATTAATATGTTGCCTTATACCATACCCGGAACCCTTTTACATGCAACCATCATGGATAACAATATGCTCGAACACAGCAACGGGGCCCAAACAGAGACGACGTACGAGTGTTTCAACTGTGGCGAACTGGCAACCCACGGGGACAGTCCTGGTACCTGCCCCGAATGCGGCGGCGAGTTCCGAAACCGGTCCAATCAACTCGTCTAAATCCGGAATTGCGAAGCGACAGTGCTCACATTTTCCGATCCATCCAGGCGAAGTTCTGGGCCATCTCGCCGGTGATTGTTCTGCATACACACCGAATACGCCTCTGCAAGGGCTTTAGGAATCAGCCGTTGTCCGAAACGGTAGCCGGTCCGACAGAACCACGACTCGGTACCGGCAACGGAAGACTGTAATTTCAAATATCCTGACCCATCCGTCGTGAAATCGTCTTCGCTGTCAGGAATTCCCAGGTCACGCGCTTGCCTTACCACTTCCACTCGACCAGGTTCGACATGACTACACCGTACAGGTTTGTCCGTCAGTGTGAGTCCACCGCGATCGACGTCACCGGTTCAATGCGCTCGTTGGACAGCGTTTGTGTGAGTCGCCATTGCCATCGGGACCTCACGTCCGCCGAGGCCGCCAGTCGGGCGTCGGGCAGAGCCCCTCCTTCGACCACCATTCGCCACAGATGAGACCGTTTGCTAACCCATTCGACGGAATACATTTGTCGGTTCGGGTCACATTCGGCGTATGTCCACCGGATCCGACCCCTCGGACCCCGACCCGGCGGCAGCGTTCCAGCTCCTGGGTGACGAGACCCGGGTCGCCATCGTCAGCACGCTCACGGAGCGCCGACGGGATGCACCCGAGAATCCCACGCTCTCGTTCTCCGAACTCCGTCACCAGGTCGGTGCCGCCGACTCCGGGCGGTTCAATTACCATCTGAACAAACTCAAGGGTCGGTTCGTCGAGCAAACGGAAAACGGCTACACCCTGACCTACCCCGGCGAACAGATGGCCGCTGCGATCGTCTCTGGGGCCTACTCCACCGGCGTGCGATTCGACCCCCTGGAACTCGGCCACGACTGTCCGTTCTGTGCGGCACCGGTGACCGCCAAATTCGAGGATGGATACGTGTTCGTCGCCTGTGAGAACGATCACCAACTCTTCTCGAACGGCATCCCACCCGGCGCCGCCGAAGGAAGGTCGATGGAAACCGTACTGTCGATCGCTGTCCGGAAGACCTTCGGTGCGATTCTCCTCGCCACCGACGGGGTCTGCCCGAGCTGTTATGGAACCATGTCGGTGAACCTCCGGGAACTCGATATGGGCGAAATCTGGGATGAGGAGGTCCTTTCGGAGACCCTCGAGGAAGAAACCCTCTGGCAGTTCGTCGCCACTTGTGAAGGCTGTGGCGAACAGTTCAACACGCCCGCCGGTGGCATCGTGCTCATGCACCCCGCCGTCGTGAGCTTCTTCTGGGAGCACGAACTCGATCTCACCGAGGAGTACCCCTGGCTGTTCGAGTTCATCGGCGACCCACGAACGACGGCGCTCGTTTCGGAAGCCCCGTTCCGCCTGCGCGTCGACGTCGAGCTGGATGGTGACCACTGCCGGCTGACGATCGACGGGGAGGGACAGGTCGTCGATGTGAATCTGGACTGACGACCGAAAATCGAGTGAGTCGACGTTGGGGTGATCGACCCATACAGATGGCGGCTCATCCGTCCGACCCCGGTCGTTCGCTCTCGAGGGCGTCGTCCTGACGAGACCGTCCAGGCGTCATCTCGCCGTCGACGTAATAGACCCGCGGTTGTGCCCCCTCAATCTCGCCCAGTTGGTGTGTCTCGTATCCGTCGCGATACCGGGACACCGTGCTCGTCGGCTCGTCGAGGTCACCGAAGATCCGAGCACCCGCCGGACACGCCACAACGCAAGCCGGATCAAGGCCCTCATCGACTCGATGGCTACAGAACGTGCACTTCTCGACGACGTCCGTCGTGCCCCCTCGAGTCGTCCGGGCGTCGTATTGACAGGCTTCCAGACAGCCGCCACACCCGACGCAGGCGTCCGTGTCGACGATGACGATGCCGTCCTCGCGCTGGGCGGTCGCCCCTGTCGGACAGACCGACGCGCAGGGAGCGTTCTCGCAGTGCTGGCAGGCGACGGGTCGATAGGACATTTCGAGGGTGCACCCGCCCTCGAACCCTGTCCCCGGGTCCGTCTCGTCGGCGTCCGGGGGCCGACCCTCCGGGCTCGTGGCCGTCTCGCCCCCAACCACGGGATAGGTACCGGCCGGTTCGTCCATCCCGTCGCCACCCTCGGTTTCGACCCGGTTCCACTCGGATCCTGCCGGGAGGTCGTGCTCGACGTTGCAGGCGACCGTGCACGCGTGACAGCCGATGCAGCGCTTCAGGTCGATGACCATGCCGTACCTCGTCACGAGGTGTCACCCCTGTCATCGCCCAGGTCACGGAATCCTGTTCCGTCGCCATCACGGTTACTCGGATGCCACCCACCAGCCGGTCTAGCCCTTGCTGGTTCGAGGTCGTCCGCAGGCTTGACCGCGACCCGAGTGTCGTAGAACGCGAAGTTCTTCGTCACGTCGCTGGTCTCGGCATGGGTCAGGTCGTTGTGATGGCCGGCAACGTAGTCCCGGGCCCACCAGCCCTGGTCCGTGTTCACGAGTCCGGGCTGGATCCCGTCGGAGACGTTTGCCCGGAGTACCATCTCCCCGCGATCGTTGTAGACGCGGACGAGGTCGCCGTCGTTGATCCCTCTCGCAGCAGCGTCCACGGGATTGAGGTCGAGGAGGGGTTTGGAATCTTGCTCGCGCAGCCACGGCAATGACTCGAACTGCGAGTGGATACGCCACCGCGAGTGCTTCTGGACGAAGGTCAGGGGGTATTCCTCGGCCCCAGGCCAGTGGTCGTCAGTGCGCGACTCGATCGGTTTCGGCACTTCGAGCGAAACGGGACCCGAGGCTGACGGGGCGTGATCAACGTCGGCGGTCGGGGCGTCGGGGTCGTAAATCTCGAGGCGACCGGTCGGCGTGTCGAATGCGCCCTCGAACCGGACTTCTGGGGTCGGCTTCTCCACGGTACCGTTCTCCCGGAGCGCGTCGTAGTCCACGTGGTCATCGGACGCCAGCATCTCGCGGAGTTCGACCGACTTGTCCGTCCGGAAATGGTCGCCAAACCCCAGTTCTCCGGCGAGACGCGAGACGATCCAGTAGTCGGACTTCGCCTCGCCCAGTGGTTCGTGCACCTGTTCTCGGTGGAGGACGTGCGGATGGGTCGCCCCACCGACCACGTCCTCCTTTTCGAACCAGTGGGCCGCTGGCAGGACGACGTCCGCATACTGGACCGTTGGCGTGTGATGCATGTCGGCGACAGCGATCAAGTCGAGGCTCTCGATCGCGTCGAGCCACCGCTGCCGGTCCGGAAGCTGGTTCGCCACGAAGTTCGACTCCTGGGCGTACATCGCCTTCAACGGGTACGGCTCGCCCGTCTCCATCGCCTGGAGAATGTCGGTTTGCCAGAGTTCCGACGCACCGGGGGCGTCCGGAGGGTCCGCGTAGTCGCCAAAGTCGGGGTACGCACCCGCGAAGAGCCCGCCCTGGAACGAGCCGTGGCGAGCGAAATCCCCCGTTAGCCCGAGAAGGACGGCGACGGCCTGGCCGAACACGTGACCGTAGACGTAGCGATCGACACCGAGCCCCATCACGATGCCACCTGGTTCATCGGCGGCGAGCCACCGCGCCACAGTCCGGATCGTCTCCGCCGGGACGTTGACGCGTTCCGCGATCGACGCGGGTGAATGACTCGCAGCCGCCTCGCGGACGTGATCGAGGCCGGTCCGGACCGAATACCCAGCGACCTCCCGGTCGGCGAACAGGGCATACGACCCATTTGTCTCGGGTTCGAGAACGGTCAGTTCCCCGGTGGTCTCGTCGATTGCGACCGGATGGTCACCACCGTCCGCGAACACCGCTCCGGCATGCAGGAGGGACCCGTCCTCG
>JBKEGM010000164.1:0-6007 GCA_046710005.1 Natrialbaceae archaeon | reverse complement strand
CGGACGTTCGAGCCCTCGCGGATCAAATACCCGCTCGTCCGGAAGGGCTGGAGCCCGGACGACCCGAACCAGTCCGGGCGCGGCGAGGACGAGTTCGAGCGCGTCTCCTGGGACGAGGCGATCGACCTGATCGCCGAGAAAACAGCCCGCCTGGCCCGGGACGACCGCGAGGACCAGTTCCACGTGTTCAACGCGATCAAGGCCGACGGCCTGTTCACGCGCCACGGTGCGGGGCGACGACTCGCCTCGATCTTCGGGGGCGTCGAGTGGACCGAGTACGACTGGTACGCCGACCTGCCCCCGGGCCACGTCATTACGACCGGCTACCAGACCAGCGACGCCGACGCCGCCGACTGGCGGAAGGCCGACTACACGATCATCCAGGGGAAGAACCTCATCCACAACAAACTCGCGGACAACCACTGGCTCCAGGAGATCCGCGAGCGCGGCGGGACGCTGGTCGGGATCTACCCGGATTACTCGCCGACCGTCCAGAAGTGCGACCGGTGGCTGCCGGTCCGACCCGGCAGCGATCCGGCGCTTCCACTCGGATTCGCGCACGTCATCATCGACGAGGACCTGTACGACGCCGACTTCGTGCGCCGGTTCACCAGCCTCCCGCTTTTGGTGCGCGAGGACACGAGCAAGTACCTCCGGGCGCACGAGGTGTTCGAGGATCACGATCCGCCGAGCAGCGGAGACGACGGTGAACACGCAGACGAGAGCGACGACTGGGGCGACTTCGTCGTCCTCGACGAGAGCGGCGAGTTGCGGCCTGTCACCCGCGAGGAAGTGGGGGACGAGACGCCCGGAACCCCCCGACTCGAGGTCGATACCGAGGTCGAACTGGCCGACGGAACGGCCGTCGCCGTCCGGTCGGACTTCGCCCGGCAGAAGGCGAACGTCATCGAGAACTACGACCCCGGGACTGTCGCCGAGATCACGTCCGTGCCGCCGGAGGCCATCGGGAAGACGGCCCGGGAGTTCGCCGCGGCGGAGAACGGCCAGTGGCTCACGGGCGAGGGGATCAACCATTGGTTCCACGGCAACAGCGAACTCCAGCGCTCCATCTTCTTCGTCCAGTCGATGCTCGGGAACGTCGGGAAGCCCGGCCGAGGGTACTACAACTACTCGGGGCAGTACAAGATCGAACTGCTCGACGGCTATCCCCACTACGTCAACCCCGACGGGAACGCCGCCCACGGGATGTATCCCGGCTACGCCTTCGCGTTCTTCGGCGGCGAGACGCTCGACCCCCACGAGATCCGCGGGGACTTCGACCGCGAACTCGACCTGGTCCCGCAGGGCGACGCCGAGGAGGCGGTGATGCCCGAGGGCGCGGAGTCCTACACGGTGAAGCGGCCGACGGTCCTGTGGACGATGAACTGCAACCTCCTGAACCAGACGAAACACCAGGAGCACGTGGTCAATAACTTCGTGAAACACCCCGAGACGGGCAACGAGTTGCTGATCGTCTCGGACATGCACATGACCTACTCGGCCCGTCACGCGGACGTCGTCCTGCCCGTCCACTCCTGGCTGGAGTGCGAGTACCCCGACATCACCGTCGGCCCGGAGAACCCCTTCATCACGATGGACCACGGCGTGATGGAGCCCATCTACGACACCAAGCAGGACGGGGAAATCCTCGCGCTCGTGGCCGAGCGCCTGGACGAGAAGGTCTCACCCGAGCATCGCAACGTCGATTCCTACCGGTCCTACTTCGCCGAGTTCCTCGACGACGGCGACGTCCGAAAGTACATCCAGGAGACCCTCGATCGCGGGATGTCCACCCGGGACATCGACGTCGAGGACCTGGAGACCGGGCCCCAGCGACTCCAGATGAAGACCTATCCGCGGATCCCGTTCTACTCCCAGATCAACGAGGATCGGCCGTTCTACACCAAGACCGGGCGGATGGAGTTCCACAAGGAGGAAGACCGGTTCGTCGACCTCGGGCGGGACGACCTCGACCACATCGAGAGCGTCGAGGGGACGCCCTACGGTCGCGGGAAGAAGTGGCCCGAGGCCAAGGAGACCGACAACCCGGTCTACGAGGACGGCTACCGGATGTACTACAACACGCCCCACAGCAAGTACCGCACTCACTCCTCGTGGGGCATGACCGACTGGAACCTGATCTGGTCCGCTCGGGACTTCGGCAGCGTCAGCGGCGACCCCGAGGGGACCGAGCGCCTGATCGGGGACTTCTCGTTCCCGACCGGCGAGGGCGAGACGAACGACGCGCCGCCGCTTGGCGAAGCCTTCGCCGAGATCCACCCCGACGACGCCGAGCGGATCGGCGTCACGAACGGCGACTACATCCGGATCGTCGGCGAGCGTGGTGACACCGTGGTCCGGGTCATGGTCGCGGAACGCCAGCGCCCGAGTACCGCCGGGACGGAGGATTTCGGTCAGGTGACCATCTGGCACGGCTGGTGGCCCCAGCAATTCCCGGACGATGAGGACGACACGGACGGCGTCAAGGGGTTCAACGTGACGACGAACGTCTGGCTCGACCCCGGCCAGGAGACGGACGACCTGGTCCACAAGGGGGTCTTCGGCGATCCGAACATCTCGGACGTCGTCGAGGAGGAGATCGCCTGGCACGGCGCCGGCCTGGAATCGGGGTACGAGGAGACGGTGTGGGCGCCGACGGGCGTCAACCGCGACGACCTCGTGAAGATCGAGAAGTACGCCGAGGCGGACTGGTGGCCCGGCGACGCCCGGCGTGACGACCTCGTACAGCAGTACGTCGACGGCACGCTCCAGGGAGGTGGCGACTGATGCCCGAGGTGTACAACCCCCAACTCGGCCGGAAACACACCTATCCCTACGAGCGCCGTGACGAGGAGCGCGACTGGCACTGGGGGATGATCGTCAACGTCAACCGGTGCATCAACTGCAACACCTGCTCGTTCGCGTGCAAGTCGACGTGGACCAGCGGGAAGGGCCAGGAGTACATGTGGTGGATGAACGTCGAGACCGAGCCCTACGGCGGGTACCCGATGGGCTGGGACATGCGCCTCCTCGACGACCTCGACCCCGGGGAGACCATCTTCGAGGCCGCGGAGAACGGCGAGGCGGCCAAGGGGTACGTCGCCGGCAAGGAGGAGTGGGAGTACCCCGCGCTCGGCGACGACATGGTCCACGGCGAGTACCCTGACGGCGACGTGATCGAGAGCGACCCCGCGGAGGGCCAGTACCACGACATGTGGCAGTTCTACCTGCCCCGCCTGTGCAACCACTGCAAGAACCCGGCCTGCCTCGCGGCCTGTCCCCGGAAGGCGATCTACAAGCGCGACGAGGACGGCATCGTCCTGCTCGACCAGGAGCGCTGCCGGGGCTACCGGAAGTGCGTCCGGGCCTGCCCGTACCACAAACCGATGTACAACCCCGAGACGGGGATCACGGAGAAGCCGGTCGGGTGCTACCCCCGGATCGAGAACGGCGACGTTCCGCGCTGTGTCAGCAGTTGCATCGGGAAGACCCGCCTCCACGGGAACATCAACCGCGGCCCCGACGCCGGCCACCCGAACGGGAAATCTTCGGCGGCCGCCGGCCGGAGCCCGATCAACTACCTCGCGAAGTCCGACGAGAAGGCTGCCCTCCCGCTGTATCCCGGGTTCGGCACGCAGCCCCAGGTCTTCTACCTGCCGCCATACCACGTCCCGCCCGCGTTCCTGGAACAGCTGTTCACGCCGAACGCTGACGAGAAGCTGAACGACTGGCCGGGCGACACCTACCGCGAGACGATCGAAATCGTCCAGGAGCGCGTCCGGAACCCGAGCCATCACGTCCTCGGCATCCTCCAGTTGTTCGGCGCGACGACGAAGCTGATCGAGACCTACCGCGTCAAGGAGAACCGCGTGAAGGGCTGGGATCGGAACGGCAAGAAAGTGGTCGACATGCCCATCGAGGAGGAACTGGAGGTCCGCAAGGGCGAGGAGTGGACCAACCAGCCATGAGGTGATCGGGACATGACACAGACAACTGACGACGCGACCGGGACGGACCCCGACCGGCACGACCCGGATCTGGACCGCGAGGGCCCGGACCTCGACCGCGATACGCCCCAGTACCACGGCGCCCGGGCCGCCCTTTACGGTGCCCTGGCGGCCCCGTTCGTCCACCCAGGCGAGGGGGCGATCGACGACCTCGCGCACGACGACGCGATCGAGGGTATCCTGACCGCGGCAGACCGGGTCGGCGTCGAGTCCGAGACGGAGACGTTCGTCGGGGCCCTCGAAACGACCGACGCCGAGACCGCCGCCCGCACCTACGACCGCCTCTTCGGCGTCCCGGACGGGGAGGGGACCTATCCGGTCGTCCCCTACGAGGCCCAGTACACCGTCGATGGGGCGATCGACCGGGAACAGCGCCGAATCGCAGCCGTGATCGGCGTCATGGAGGCTGCCGGGTTCGAGCGCGGGGAGACCTTCGCCGAGCGCCAGGACCACGTCGCCGCCGAACTCGAACTCGCGCAGGTGCTGGCCGTCCAGCGGGCGGTCGCGTTGCACAGTGGCGAACGAGCGGAGGCGGATCGAATCGCCGACCTTGAGGCGACGTTCCTGGCCGAGCATCTGGCCGACTTCGTTCCAGCGTTCGCCCGCGACCTCCGGGACGCGACCGACGTCGCGCTGTACGAGACGGCGGCCGATCTGGCGAGGTCGCTCGTCGAACTCGACCACGAGCGACACCCGGACGCGATGGAGGTTCCGACGACGGCGGATCACACCGGCGAACCGCCCAGCAACGACGGACGCCAGGGAGGTGATCCGCGGTGATCGACCGCGACACTGCGGTCCGGGCGACCCTGATCACGCTCGTCGTGGTCGGCGTCCTGATCGTCGCGCAGGCGGCCGTCGTGGCCGCCGTGACCGGCGACCGCCAGCCACTCCTGACTCGCGATACGGTGCCGACCTCGCCGACGGCCGACGACTGGGAGTCGATCCCCGGTCGGCGGGTGACGCTCTCGAAGCAGACGATCGCCCCGCCCTTTGGCGGCGGGAGTGTCGACACGCTGGAGGTCGAGGCCGTCTCGAACGAGACGCACGTCGCCTTCAGGCTCACGTGGCCGGACCCCACGCGGGACGTTTCCCTCGCCGGACCGCGAGAGTACAGCGACGCGGCGGCGATCATGGTCCACGACGGCGAAGCCCCGCCGATCACGATGGGCGCGGCCGGCACGCCGGTCAACGTCTGGTACTGGCGGGCGGCCTGGCAGTCGGAGCAGAACGACTCGTCGTGGACCGGCGACATGTACGCCTATCCCCACCAGTCGAACGCGACGAAGCCCGGGCAGGCGGTCGACAACCCGCTTTCGCGGGCGCGGTACGAGCGACTGGCCCAGAACTACTACGCCCGCGGGTTTGGCTCGCTGAGCCACGCGCCGGAACAGCCAGTGCACGCCGAGGCGGCCCGGACCGACGACGGCTGGTCGGTCGTGTTCTGGCGGGCGCGCTCGACAAACGGCACCCACGACGCCGGGTTTGCGGATGGCGGGGACGAGTACCTCGCGTTCGCGGTTTGGAACGGGAGTGCCGGCGAGGCCAACGGCGAGAAGTCGCTCACGATGAAATTCACGCGCCTGGATCACGAATCCGGACGCCTCGGCCCCGCAAACGTCGGGACCTCGACGGCCACGCCCGTAACGAATCCTGCGGGGAACCTCCCGTTTATTCCCCGTTCCATGGAAACGGCTGCCTGGGTGGTCGGCGCACTCGTGCTCCTCTGGGGACTCGCTTACGCGGGGGTGATGCTGTCGGAATGACGGGGAAACCGCCCACACGGGGACGCGACGCGCCCCACGCCGGCACTGACGGTCCTGATGAGGACGCGCTCCGCGAAGCCCTGACTGACGAGGCGTACCACGTGCGCCGAGAGGCCGCACTGGCGCTGATCGATCGCGCCGACGACGGACTGGATGAGGCGACTGCCCAGGCCCTGGCCGAGCGCGTCGAACGTGACCCAGACCCCGACGTCCGACAGTTCGCCGTCGAAGCCT
>JBKEGM010000163.1:0-6037 GCA_046710005.1 Natrialbaceae archaeon | reverse complement strand
CCCTCGAGATCGATCCAACGTTGGCGGCGATTTTGCCATGTGTCACCAGCCTCGATGAGGACGAGGCGGGACGCGTTCACGTTCATCACCTGTCGACAACGAAGGCGATCCGGGACCTCGGTGCCGCACCAGGTGAGCCGGCAGCCGTCGAGACCCTCGTCGAGATGACTGGCGAATTGATGACGGCGGTCTGGGACAACGTCGAACGGCACGCGCCGGAGATGGAATGACGGAGCGTTAGTCCTCGCCGTCGCGGTCGCTCAACCCGCCCCTGGCTTTGATATTCATGATGTTTCTGACGGCCAGGTAGATCTCTCGTGGACTGGTCTCCTCGTTCTCGTCGTAGAGATCGCTGATCCGGTACAGGACGTTGGCCAGATGCTTGCTCTCGGAGGTCTCACCGCGGACGTCCTCGGCGATTTCCCGGAGGAACGCGACGCGTTCCTCGTCCGGATCGAACCGCGACATGCCTACTCCTCCGACTGCCGGCGTCGGTTGATGATCCCGACGTTGTTCGCGACCGTCTCGGTGACGGTGCGGAAGGCGTTGCCAGTCGTCGAGTCGTCCTCCAACACGATCGGTTGCCCGGCGTCGCCACCCTCTCGGACCTTCGTGTCGAGGGGAATCGATCCGAGGAACGGCATCTCATGTTCCTCTGCAAAGCGTTTCCCGCCGCCTTCGCCGAAGATCGCGTGCTGGGAGTCGCAGTCGGGGCAGACGAACGTGCCCATGTTCTCGGCGATCCCGATGACGGGCGTCTCGTGGGTGCCGAACATCTCGAGTCCCTTCCGGGCGTCGGCCAGCGCGACCTCCTGGGGCGTCGTGACGATGACTGCTCCCGTGACGGGAACGCTCTGCAGCAGCGAGAGCTGTGTGTCGCCAGTGCCTGGGGGCAGGTCGACGATCATGTAGTCCAGCTCGCCCCACTCGACGATGTCCCAGAACTGATTGAGCATCTTGTCTACCATCGGACCCCGCCAAATTACCGGGTCCTCTTCGCCGACCAAGAAGGCCATGCTCATCAGCTTCATACCGTACTTCTCGGGCGGGACGAGCGTCTCGTCCGGCGTCGCCTCTGGCGGTTCTTGGGCGTCGACCATGTGGGGGACGTTGGGTCCGTAGATGTCCGCATCGAAAAGGCCGACCTGTGCGCCCTTCTCAGCGAGTCCGGCGGCCAGGTTGACGGCGATCGTACTCTTCCCAACGCCCCCTTTGCCTGACGCGACGGCAATGATGTTCGTTACGTCTGGGAGCACGTCTTCCGAGCGAGATACCTCGCGTTCGAGGCTGGCGGAGAGTTCTGGTTCGAGGCCTGCTGCTTCGAGTACGTCACGAACGTCGTCGGCGATTTCACTCTCGTGGGACGCGAACGGTGCCCCGAGAGCAAGGTCCACGTGGACCGTTTCACCGTCCACATCGATATCATTCACGAGATTAAGCGAGACGATGTCGCCACCCAGGTCCGGATCGGTGACGTCCTGGAGCAAGTCGCGAATTTCCTCAGCGTCCATACAAACCATTGGAGGTTACCTGACGAAAAGGGTTGTGAACGCGGTGGCTTTTGGTTCCGGGACCGATAGGGGGAGATGCGACTCTCAGTCGTTCGCCTCAAGGCTGCAACCGATTACGATTACCCTCCCAATTTCGGTTACGGATGTGTCGATTTCCTGGCGTCGAATGTGCTTCGCCAATTACGACGCCTTTCGGACTATGTAACTTTCTCCAGTTACATTTATCGGGATTTTGTCAGAGGGTTTAAGAAGTCACGGTCGTCAGGAACGGATATGTTGAGTGATGGATTCGGGCGGGAGGTGACGGGGGTCCGGATTTCTTTGACGGACCGCTGTAACTTCGATTGTGTCTATTGTCATAACGAGGGGCTTGGGGATACCCGGGGACCCATGGACGCTCGCGATCACGAGATGGAGACCGACGACGTCGTTCGCTTTCTGGAGGTCGCCGAGGAGTTCGACGTGGATGCCGTGAAGTTCACCGGCGGCGAGCCGATGCTCCGGGACGATCTGGAAGAAATCGTCCGCCGGACCCCCGACTCGATGGAAGCCTCGCTCACCACGAACGGCACCTTCCTTCCCGACCGGGCCGAGGCGCTCGTCGACGCCGGCCTCGAACGCGTCAACGTCTCCCAGGACGCACTCGATCGGGAGGCGTTCGCCGAGTTGACAAAGAGCGGGGCGTACAACCGCGTTCTGGAGGGCGTTCAGGCGGCCGTCGACGCTGGCCTCACGCCGGTCAAGCTGAACATGGTGGTCTTCGAGAAAACGGCCGGCTACGTCCCGGAGATGGTCGATCACGTCGCCGAGAACGACGGGCTCCGGCTCCAGCTCATCGAGTACATGCCCGAACTGACCGGCCATCCGGAGTGGAACGTGGACATCCAGCGCGTCCACGACTGGCTGGCCGAGCGGGCCGACGAGGTCGAGCACCGCGAGATGCACGACCGTAAACGGTACTGGATCAATGGCCGTGCCGCGAGCGAAGCGGGTGGCACCTCGTCGGACGCCTCCGACAGCGGAATGGTAGAGATCGTCGACCCCGTCGAGAACGAGAAATTCTGCTCGAACTGTCACCGGGTCCGGGTGACCCACGAGGGCTACCTCAAGGGCTGTCTCAACCGCAACGACGACCTCCGGTCGATGGGCGAGATGACGAAGGACGAGATCCGTGAAACGTTCCGCGCGACCGTGCGCAACCGCGTCCCCTACTACGGCGAGTACATGGTCAAAAACGACGACGGCGAGTGGCAGGTCAACGAGAAGTACATTGGCACCGAATCGCCGGTGCAACCCGCGGCCGCGGACGACTGATCCGTGGTCGACCGTCGGGAACTCCTTCGGTTGGACATTTGAGTAGGTTCGCCGCTGGCGAGCCGACTGAACCGGGATGTGGGAATCAGCCCATCACTCGACGAACGTCGGAAACGTATTGAGGTGTCGGGGTGAACGTCGGCCCATGTACGAGACGGTCCTGGTTCCAACGGACGGCAGTGATCCGGCCGCGGCCGCGGTCGAACACGCTATCGACCTCGCCGAGACGTACGAGGCGACGGTCCACGCGCTTTACGTCGGGCGGATCGGCGACGCGCCGCCGGGGGTCATCGACGAGGAAGTGGCTAGTGACCCCGGCGGCAACGTCGCCGCGGGGGCGCTCGACCTGGTCGACGATTCCGCCGTGGCGGCTGGCGTGGACTATGTCGAACGATACGTTCCGGAGGGACCGGTTAGCGACGCGATACTGGCGTACATCGAGGACAAGGACGTCGATATCGTCGTGATGGGGACTCACGGCCGGACCGGGATCGATCGGTTCATCGTTGGCAGCGTGGCCGAGCAGATCGTGCGTGAGTCGCCGGTGCCGGTCATGACCGTCCGACCGGAAGCGGCCGGCGAAGCCTAAGTGGAAAGCCGATCGAGGTCACGCTTCCTCTTCGACGCCACCGCCCGACCCGGATCGCGTGGTCGACTGTCGGCCTTCTCGCCGCACCCGGCGGCGAACGTACCGGTATATCGGGAAGAACCGGTCCTCCAGCCAGCCCTTCACGCTCGCTTTGCCGGCGAACACGAGGACGGGGACATTCTGGTCCTGGGCGAGTTCAACCACCCGATCGGGCGTGCTGCCGAACACCCACTGGCGAAGGCGGCGGGTGCGCGACGCCCCCATGATCAGGACGCCGCCGTTCTCTTCGGCCGTGTCGGCGAGGCCTTCGGCGACGCTATCGGCGGTGACGTTGTGAACGGTCGTCGTGACGTCACCCGTCAGCCCTTCCAATGTCTCGCCCGGCGGTTCGGGGGAGCCTTCGACCCCGATCGGGCGGACGTTGATCAGGTGGATCTCCGATCCACCCTCTCCGAGGGCGTTCACGATCGGGAGGACGCCCTTGTGGTGGGGCCCGCCCCCGACGCCGACGTTGATCCGGTCGACTCTGGTGTCTTCGTCCGTTCCGCTCACGAAAAACACGTCGCAGGGCGCCTCGTACTCGACGTGCTCGGCGACGTCCTCGTGTTCCTCGGGGTAGCCCATGAGGATCAGGTCGGCCTCGTCGTCCCGGGCGGTCTGGGTGATGTCGAACCCGACGTTCCGACAGATGTGCCCCTCGACGGCGTACTCGACGTTCAGGTCGGCCGTGGCCAGGGCGTCCCTGATCGCCTCGGTGTTGTCGGTGGCGTCCTCCACGGCGACTTCGCTGGGCGTCTGTTCGGGAATCTCGGTGACGTTGAGCACCTGGACGACCGGATCTTCGCCTCGGGCGCTGGCGATCGTGGACGCGAGTTTGACGTAGCCCGCTGCCCGGTTCGGGCGAGCGATCGGAACGAGCACCTTGTAGCCGCCGTTGGGGACGGCGGCCTCTTCGGTCGCTGGCGGGACGACCTCCTCGAACAATTCCTCCACGTCGGGGGCGCCGCCCCAGACGAGGAAGGCCCCGACGACGCCAATCGTGACCAGAATTCCCACGCCCACGCCGACGGGTGGGAGGTTCGTGATCAGCGCCAGGTTGGCCAGGATGCCCAGGATCGGGAGCCAGGGCACGAGTGGGACGCGGAAGGGCCGCTCCATGTCGGGGTAGATCCGCCGCGAGAAGATCAGCGCGACGTTGACCGCCGACAGCGGGACGAGAAGGTTGAACGTCGCGAACCCGGTGAGGGCAGTCAGGCCCAGCCCGACGTGAAGTGTGAACGGATCCGTATGGGGCCGGAGCAGGGGGACGTCCACAGTTGGCAATTGCATGTGCACCTCGGGCGTCGGGAGCAGTCCGGCCTCCGGTGAAAGGAGGGTGACGAACAGCAGGATCATCGCGACGATGGTTCCGGTCGCGGCCGTCACGCTCCAGAACGGTGTGCCGTACTCCCGGTGAATCCGCGCGAACCGCCGCGGGCCGTGGCCCTGGCGACCCATGAGCGATCCGATGCCGCTGGCGGCCAGCACGCTCGCGTTGGAGGCGCTGATCATGCTGAAAATCGCGCCCGCGACGATCAGGTTCATCCCGATGGGACCGATGAACGCCGATGCGACCCGGCCCATCGCGGTCTCGCCCTCCTGGGCGATGACCTCGGCGGGGACCGGCGAGTTCACCATCGCGATGATCACGAACGTGTAAAGGACGGTGACGGTGACGATGCTCGCCGCGATGGCCTTCGGGACCGTCTTTCGCGGTTCGATGATCTCCCCGGCACTTGCCGCGATGGCGGAGAACCCGAAGAACGTGATGAAGGCCATCGATGCGATCCCCAGGATCGGCACCGGAGCGGTCGTGAACTGGTTCGCGAAGGTGCCCACGGTCTCACCCGGCGGGTGGTAACTGAGGGCACCGCCGATGAACGCGAGGAGGACGGCTACTTTCGCGCCGGTGACCAGCACTTGGAAGGAACCGCTCTCCTCCGTCCCTTTCGCGTTGAGGACGCCGAGGCCGACGGCCGCAAGGACGGCGACAGTTCCGTGTGGAAGGTGAACTGAAGCCGGGATGATGAATCGGCGGAACCATTCGTCCATCGTGGCGAGGTAGAACGCGGTCGTGCCGGTGTACCCGAGAAACAGTGACGCGCCGATGGCATAAACGAGACGGTCGCGTCCCTCGAACGTTTGAGAACTGAAAAGGTACCCGCCCCCGTTCTCGGAATAGATCGACGCGAACTCGGAGTACGTTGCGGCCGTCAGTCCTGCGACCAGCGCCGCGATGACGAACGCGATCACCGCGCTACTACCAATCTCGGCCACGGCGGTCCCCGACAGGGAGAAGATGCCGGCCGCGATCATCGTGCCGAGCCCGATAGCAAAGGCGACACGGAACCCCAGCGTCCGAGTATGCTCAACCATCGTTCCCCAATATCCGGGTGAATGCAATATGCTTTGATAAACGTGGTGAGGTCCGATCGACGGGGTCCGTGTCATTGAGTGCGTCTTCAACCGTTCCTATTTTCAGCAATGTTCAGCAGTGACCCGTTGGAATTGGGTGTACTGATGGGTGGCTGGGCCACACTCATCACTGCCATCGGCGTTCGACTCCGGCAGGGCGACGGCGGGC
>JBKEGM010000162.1:0-6098 GCA_046710005.1 Natrialbaceae archaeon | reverse complement strand
TATCGCCCCGTCGGAACCTCCTCGCGGTCGGATTGCTTTTGATCGGGATACTGCATCTGGTGGTCCCCGGCAGTTTGCTCCAGGTTTCACGCGTCCTCTACGACCGCCTGCTTGCAGCCGAATTCTCGCCACGGGACCAGGCGCCTCGTCGGGTCCGACTTATCGGCCCCCTCATGTGCCTCGCTGGGGCGGTCGTCTGGTGGTCGTGATTCGTCGATGATGGCGCGACCGACGACTCTAAAACCACCGGGGCATACCAACGGGTATGGACGGTACCGGTTCAGTCAAGGTTCCCGACGGGAAACTTGTTCGGGTCCACGCGAGGTACGACGATCGCATCGAGTCGGTCCGAATCACTGGTGATTTCTTTCTCGAACCGCCGGACGCGCTGGCGGACCTCGAGGCAGCCCTGGAGGGGCAGCCGGTGGACGCAACTGAGGACGACCTTCAGGCGGCCGTTACGGGGGTCGACGCCCAACTCATCGGGTTCGACGCCAGTGACCTGGCGGCTGCGACCCTGGAGGCGGTACGATGAACTGGCGAATCATCGACGAGGGGACGTATTCCGAGGCCGTCCAGCAAGCACTGGAGGAGGTCCTCACTAACCGCCTCGACGGCGGAGAGATGGACCCGACCTTCCGGGTCTGGTACCGAGACCGACGCGCCGTCCCAATGGGACGGTTCCAGGCTTTCGAGGACGAGGTCGCAACCGATTACGTCGCGGACCACGACATCGACGTCGTTCGCCGGATAACGGGCGGCGGGGCGATGTACGTCGAACCGGAAAAGGTTATCACGTACTCGATGTACGTCCCCCGGTCCGAGGTTCCCGATGACATCGAGGAGAGTTACGCGACGCTGGATCGATGGGTTATCGACGCCCTCCGAGACATCGGGCTTGAAGTCGAACACGAGCCGCTAAACGACGTTTCGCATCCTGACGGCAAGATCGGCGGTTCGGCGCAGTTGCGAACCGGGGACGCCGTGCTCCACCACACGACGATGAGCTACGATCTCGACACCAAAGAGATGCTCCGTGTTTTGCGGATTGGGGAGGACAAAATCTCCGACAAGGCCGTGCAATCGGCCGAAAAGCGAGTGGCGGTCATGCGGGATTACGTTGACGAAACACGCGAGGCAGTCATCGAGGCATTGATCGACGCGTTTCAGGATACCTACGGTGGAACCGTGGGCATGCTGACTGACGAGGAACTTTCGGCTGCCCGGGAACTGGCGGCGGAAAAGTTCGAAACGGACGAGTGGAACCGACGACTCTGATCAGCCCTCGACGCCAATGTCTGCGGCTTCGAGTAACTCTTTGTACCGGTTACGGATCGTCACCTCGGAGATGCTTGCCACCTTACTAACCTCGGTTTGCGTGACCTTCTCGTTGGTGAGCAATGCGGCGGCGTAAATCGCGGCGGCGGCGAGGCCGACCGGCGATTTACCGCTCAGAATTCCTGCTTGCTGACTGGTTCGAAGCAAATCTCGGGAACGACGTTCGGTCTCCTCGGAGAGTTCGAGATCGGATGCAAACCTCGGGACGTAACTTTCGGGATCGGCCGGTTTGATTTCCAGTCCGAGTTCGCGGATCACGTATCGGTACGTCCGTGTGAGTTCCATCTTCTCGACGCGGCTGACCGTGGAGATTTCATCGAGCGAGCGAGGGGTGCCCACCTGCCGGGCGGCCGCATAGAGGGACGCAGTGGCGACGCCTTCGATCGATCTGCCTGGCAGAAGGTCCTCGTCGAGTGCCCGGCGATAAATGACACTGGCGGTCTCACGGACGTTCTTCGGGAGGCCCAGTGCCGAGGCCATACGATCGATCTCGCCCAGGGCCTGCTTGAGGTTCCGTTCCTTCGAGTCGCGAGTTCGGAACCGCTCGTTCCAGGTGCGTAATCGTTTCATCCGGCGACGCTGTCGTGAAGAAAGGGCCCTGCCATATCCGTCCTTGTCCTGCCACCCGATGTTCGTCGACATCCCTTCGTCGTGCATCATCTTGGTCCTTGGAGCGCCCACTCTCGATTTCTTATCGCGTTCGGTCGAGTCGAAGGCTCGCCACTCGGGACCACGATCGATCTCGTCCGTCTCGACGATCAGTCCGCACTCGCTACAGACGACCTCGGCACGGTCGCCTTCCGTATGGAGTTCCCCGCCACACTCCGGACAGATCGTCGAGACGTCTTCCGTGCTGGTCTCGGTTTCTCGCGTTTGGGTTCTGGTATCAGTGTTGCTCATGATGGGATTGCACAATCCGACGGGGATCGTGAGAAGGATTATCTGCGTTGATGCTTACTACTTGTAAGTTTGAAATCTATATAAATGTTTTGGCTGCTGGTATATGTGTTTCGGCACAACAGTTAAGTAAATGCCGATATACCCGGACACGGCGCATGGTTATTTGGGGTTGGAACTCACCAGTGCAATTTGATGACAAATACAGTGGCTGGTCTCCTCCCTCAGTTCGCTTACGTCGTCACGATTGCGGTGTCGTTTCCAATCGCCGTGATTTCGTTTGCTCTTGCTCGGCGGCGACTTCTCGAACCGGTGTTGACGACCACGCTCGTCGCAGTGGCACTCCTGGTAATGGCCTCTGCGGGAACGCTGGCAGCTGTCGTCTCCGTCGATGCTGCAGTCGAAGTTCTTCGAATTGCAATCGCTGCGGGTGTCGGATTCGTCGTGTTACCACTCGGTTTCGGAACGGCACTGGTGAGGCGCCTGAATGGGGTCGACCGCGATCGGGCGTTGCGGATGACGACGGCTGCCTGGCCCGTTGGACTACTCCTCAGTTACGTCGTCTACCTCGCCCCTGGGGGGTTGTACAGTTCCAACATGACGTTCCTCGAGGGGCAGGCGGCCTCGGTATCGTTCGTCATCTGGGGTGTTTGCATCCTCTTTGTTCCCGGGCTCCTTGGGGCGGTTGTCCAACGATTAACCGGTGAATGATTCGGTAAATCGACTCCCGGTTCAAACGGTGAAGCGGTGGCCGTCCGTGGGCACGTCGAGGAGACCGATTCGGGCTCCTGCGTCGAGCCACCCATGCCCATACGAAAACGCCGCCAGTGCATTCACTGGATCCTCATCGGCTCGAAAATGCCGGCCGTCTTCCAGGTAAGCCTGGGCCATCTCGAGACAGTCGTCGGCGGCACTGCCCATCGGCGAGTCCGGTGCCACTGCTGGTTCGGCGGCGGCGATTCCATCCGCCAGTAATCGTTCGTACCGATCGGTTTTCTCCTCGAGGTCCGCTACCATATGTTCCCGTACAGGGGCGACGGTTAACGGTCTGGCGGTCCCTACAGTTGGATCGCGACGGCGTAATCATTCCTGGTTCGCCTTGCTGTCGGATACCAGGAGGGCGTTTCTGACGAGTCGATGGGTTCATCGCCGAATAACCTGTGAGACGGCCGTGTCCGAAATATCGAGCCGGTGGGCGAGGACATCCGGGTCCGTTTTCCTGGTCCTTCGAAATGACCGCTTTCATAGGCATTCACGGGTGCCTGCCCTTGGGACCGGCTAGATCCGGGCGGATCACCCTTGCCGAATAGCGACAAGAACCACAACGTTATCGGCAATGATGTGGCTTTTTCCGCCGTCGGTGGTGTAGACGCGGTTTCAAAAAGCGGGCGTTCGGTCCGATGGAATGGAACCCGAGCGCAAACGTAATGCACGCCGCAAGCAAAGCTGTGCAGCATGACGGACACGTCTGGTATTCCATCGACGATGGACGAGGGATCTCCGCGATCGGTCCGGACCGACGGCGGCGAGTGGGTCGACGGACACCACCGACTTATCATTGCAGGCACGGGGACCGCCGGACTGACGGCGGCCATCTATGCGGCCCGATCGAACAACGAACCACTCCTCCTGGAAGGCGACGAGCCGGGTGGCCAACTCACCCTCACGACGGACGTCGAGAACTTCCCTGGCTTCCCGGAAGGGGTCGGCGGCTCCGAGTTGATCGAGAACATGAAAGAACAGGCGAAACGGTTCGGGGCAGAAATCGACCACGGGGTCATCGAGGACGTGGACGACTCATCCAGGCCGTTCAGGGTCCAGTTGACGAGCGGAACGATCTATACTTGCGATGCGCTGATCGCTGCCAGCGGGGCGAGTGCACGGACGCTCGGCGTTCCTGGCGAGGACAAACTAATGGGCTACGGCCTATCGACGTGTGCCACCTGTGACGGCCCGTTCTTCCGTGACGAGGACATGCTCGTGGTGGGCGGCGGCGACGCAGCGATGGAGGAGGCGCACTTCCTCACGAAGTTCGCGGACACGGTCCATATTGCCCATCGCCGGGAGAACTTCCGGGCCGAGGACTACTGGATCGACAAGGTGATGGACAAAGTCGACGCCGGCGAGATCGAGATCATGCGCAATACCGAACTGGTCGAGATCCATGGCACCCAGGCGGACGGGGTCGACCACGTCAGGCTGGTCGAGCACCCAAACGGCCACCCGAAGGACAAACTCGACGACCCCGAGGACGCCGACGAGGTCGAAGCGTACGACTTCGACGTCGGTGCGGTTTTCTATGCCATCGGTCACACGCCCAACACAGAGTACCTCGCGAACACGGGCGTCGAACTCGACGAGGCCGGGTATATCCTCACCGAAGGCGGCGAGGGCGGCGGCCAGACGCACACCGACGTCGACGGTCTCTTCGGGGCGGGTGACGTCGTCGACTACCACTACCAGCAGGCGGTCACCGCTGCCGGGATGGGCTGCAAAGCCGCAATGGATGCCGACGAATACCTCGAATCGCTCGAACGATCGGCCCAGGCCACCACCGAGGACCCCCTCGCCGAGGGGGATGACTGAATTACGGACCAAAGGACCTCGTCCACGCCGATCGACGCAGTGGTGACAGTCGTCAACGGCCTCTGGGTCAAGTGGTTCGAGACGCCTAAGGCGTCTCGTCATCACGAGAGAGCTTTGCTCTCTCGAACGACCCCGAGGCTTGTCAGTGGACTCCCGTTTTAACCGAGTAATTCGGCAGGCGTGTAATCGCCGTTCACGTTCAGCGTCCCTGAGTTGAGGGCCAGTTGACTGCTGGCCCATCCACCGCGAGACTTCTGCCCCCGATGGATATACCCGCAGTAGCGGTTCGCGATGTTCTTCGCCGCGGTGTAGTCCGCGTTCACCTCATACCCACAATCCTGACCCGCGAACTGCTTGGTGTCCCGATTGTCCTCGTGAGTAAACCCACAGTGCGAGCAACGCTGGCTGGTGTGCGCTGGATTTACTGTGTCCACGAACAACTCGGTGGATTCGACTTTGTACTCCACGAGTTCCACGAACTTCCCGTAGGCCCACTGCTGGAACTTCGACCCATTTGCGATGTTCTCACGGATGTGGTCGAGGTTCTCGAAAATGATCCCGTCCACATCCGCCTCTTGCGCTTCCGCGATAAGGTCGTTCGCTCGGTTGTGGAGCCAGTCCAGCGACCACTCACTAAACTTGCTGCCGATGGATTTGATGGTGAGGTGTGCTGACCGCGTTCCAGTCTGTTGCAGACGGCCACGGCGTTGTTCGTACTGGTCGCGCTTGTGGGTGAGGTGGTCTGCGCTCCCAATGAACTCTCCCGTAGAGGTGACGGCGAACGCGCCAGTCACGTTCAGGTCAACACCGAGAACCACTCCGTTCTCGGTGGCGTCATCATCGTGACTGGCTTCTTGGCGTTCCGTTCCGTCAACCGTATAGTCGGGATTTTTCAGCGTGACGTGCAGGTAAAACGTGTCTTCCTGTTCGTCGGACTGAAGCGTGGCGCTAGAAGCATCTCACTCATCGCTCTCGTAGTACCGACCGAACGGCGTGTCCTTTCGCTCGTCTTCGGGTGGGAGGACGTATTCGCAGGTGACTCTACCGTTCGGAGTGGACAGCGTGGCGTGGTCGTCGTTGAACGTCGCAGAGCGTTTGTCGTACACGACACTCCACGAGTCAAATTCTGGTTGACTCGTTTTCTCACCCGTCTTCAACTTTTCGACGCCGCTATCGACGGCTTCGATGGCGCGACGGATGCCTTTCTGGACGAGGTTGGCGGTGAGGTCGGTTTCCTCACGTAACTCGTCGTACAGCGCGTCTTCCGCCTTACTTTT